>NZ_SMLW01000512.1 GCF_009711405.1 Fulvivirga kasyanovii
CATTTACTCCACAGGTTTAACGTTTGATCCAAGAATAGTGGGCTGTCGGGGACAGCCCACGGGATTCTGCTCATGGCCGTAGGCTTACGTCATGGGCGGCTATCCTAAAGCTTCGGATGATATAGTAGCAGCCAGAGGTTAAGCAGAAATAGAAATTGTGCCATAGGAAAACCCCGACATAAAAATATAGGATGGACACGCAGAGGAATCGGAAATGTCCGACAACGGAACAGAGTTGGTTTGCTGGCTATGAGTTTAGCATTGTCATATAAGTAAAAAGGGCTTATCTCAGTTGGCGGCTCCTGCCTTACAACCTTGATAAGCCCTCTTGTCTGGAAGACCTTCTGTTAAATAGCTTATGCCTTCACCAAAGGCTCATTCATCACCTGCGTCTGCTGGCTGATAGATTCTTTATGAATAATTCTCAATAACTTATCAGTGAATTCCTCACTGAGTCCCAGTGCCGCGGCCAGGCTCTTCCTTTGCTTGATGATGGTGTCCCAGCGGTTCACCTGAAGGATAGTTACCTGGTTGTCACGCTTGTATTTTCCTATCTCGACAGCGATCTTCATCCTGTTACCCAATTTTTGGAAGATTTCCTCATCAATCTCGTCAATTTGATGTCTGAGTTCATCTAAGCGGGTTACAAACTCCTGGTTTTCTGTTGTTTTGCTACGAACTATCAACTCACTGAGCAAACGGTTCAATGTGGCAGGTGTTACCTGTTGTTTGGCATCACTCCATGCACTATCGGGAGACATGTGGCTCTCGATCATTAGGCCGTCCATCTCCAGGTCAAGCGCTTTTTGCGCTATCATTCCCAACAGGTCTCTGTTGCCGGCGATATGGCTTGGGTCGCAGATCATAGGCAGCTCGGGGAACCTGCGCTTCAACTCAATGGGGAATTCCCATTTGGGTACATTTCGGTAAGAAGTTTTTTCAAAAGAAGAAAATCCACGGTGGATGGCTGCCAGACGCGTGATGCCGGCCTGATTGATACGCTCAAGTGCTCCTATCCAAAGCTCAAGATCAGGATTCAAAGGGTTTTTTACCATTACAGGTACATCTACACCTTTAAGCACATCGGCGATTTCCTGAACGGAGAAAGGGTTTACAGTAGTTCTGGCACCGATCCATAAGATGTCAATGCCATGTTTTAGTGCCTCTTCTGTATGCTTGGCGTTAGCTACTTCGGTAGAGACCGGGAGTCCGGTTTCTTTTCCTGCGGCTTTGAGCCATTTCAGGCCTTCCTCGCCTACGCCTTCAAATGAATTAGGCCTGGTGCGTGGTTTCCAGATACCAGCCCTCAGCACATCTACCTTGCCGGTAGCTGCCAGTGAGGTTGCTGTTGAGATTACTTGTTCTTCAGTTTCGGCACTGCAAGGGCCACTGATTATTGCTGGTCGGCTGCCTTTGGTTAGCCATGATAGATCGCTGGAGATGTCAAGTTGCTTTTTCATGTTCAATCGTGTTTTTGTTTTCTTCTTTTACTTTACCGTCTAAAATTCTTCTGATATCATTAGCTTTTGTCATCAGCTTATGGATATCATCCTGTTTATTATGTTTTAAAAATGTCTTGAAGTCGTGGAGCTGGTCGATATATTCATCCAGTGCACGCTCCAGGTAGGCTGAATTGTGCTGGAATATGGGCTTCCACATATCCGGCGAGCTTTTGGCCAACCTTACCGTTGAGCTAAAACCAGACCCGGCCATATCGAATATGTTCTTCTCGCTTTCTTCAATGTTCAATACCGTTAAGGCAAGGGCAAATGAGCTGATATGTGAGAGGTGAGAAACATAAGCAATGTGCTTGTCATGCTCATCCGCATCCATATAGTTGAGGTTCATGCCCAGAAGTTTGTACACGTTTTCAACTATCATCAATGCGTCGCTGTCAGACTCATGTCTGTTACAAATTATGCCGGTCTTATTTTGAAAAAGACCTTCAATAGCCGCACCCGGGCCACTATTCTCCGTCCCTGCTATGGGGTGTCCGGCCACAAACCTGCCTCGCATGTGATGGTTTTTTACTACCTCACATATTCCGCCTTTAGTAGACCCAACATCGGTAACGATTTGTGTCTCGTCTATTTTGTCAAGAATATTCAGTACAAGTCGTTTTGCCGCATCCACCGGTATCGATATTATGATCAGATCAGCTTTATTCAGTGCTGTGTCCAACTCAACCACCTCATCTACCAGTCCTGATGCCAATGCCTCCTTTCCATGATCCGGATTGAGGTCTACACCAAATATCTTTTTGATGTAGTTTCGCTTCCTCAGGTCCTTCACCATACTTCCGCCTATCAGGCCTATCCCTATTACTGCTATATTCATATGGCTTCCTGCTTTTCTTTCTGCGCCATTTTAAAGGCCTTGATCCTGGTTAAGGCCAGGTCTATATTCTGTTCATTGCTGCAAAGTGAAGCCCTTAAGTAGCGCTCACCATTTTTGCCGAAAATTTTGCCCGGTGTAATAAATACTTCCGCATTAAAGATCAGGTCATCTACCAATTCTTCTACATTTGCCACGTGATCAGGAATTCTGGCCCATACGAAGAGGCCTACCTGATTCGGATTATAGGTACAGTCAAGCAAGTCAAATACTTTAAAGATCATCTGCTGCCTTCTCTTATACTGTTCATTCAGGTCTCTGAACCAGTCTTCGCCCAGCAGCAATGCTTTGGCTGCCGCCATTTGCAGTGGGTAAAACATACCACTATCAGCATTTGACTTAATGCCAAGTATAGTGTCGATATAAGTTGACTTTCCACACACCCATCCTAAGCGCCAGCCAGCCATGTTATGCGACTTGCTCAGAGAGTTTAACTCCAGTGCTACTTCCTCTGCCCCTTCAATCTGGAAGATGCTGAAAGGTTTGTCGATCAATATCCTGCTGTATGGATTGTCATTGATGATCAGGAATTTATTCTCTTTAGCAAGCTTTATCAATGCCTTCATTACCTCCAGGTCTGGCTCAGCTCCGGTAGGCATATGAGGGAAGTTGATCCACATAAGCTTTACCTTGCTCAGATCCAGTTTTTTTAAACTTTCTATATCCGGTTGGTAGTTGTTTTCTTCCAGCAGATCATACGCTTCAATTTTAGCGCCCGCCAGCTCCGAAACTGAGCTGTAAGTAGGGTATCCGGGATCAGGGATCAGTACGGTATCCCCGGGATTGATAAATGCCTGAGTGATATGGGTAATCCCTTCTTTTGAGCCCATTAAGGGTAAGATTTCCTGTTTAGGGTCAATTGATACACCGTAAGCAGATTGATAATAAGTGCTGATAGCGTCCCTGAGTGTATCAATGCCTTTGTAGCTTTGATAACCATGGATCCCTTTGTGGATTGCACCCTGAGTTAGCGTTTCTACTACAGTTTCATGAGGAGCAAGGTCAGGACTGCCGATAGCCATATTGAGGATATCCATGCCCTTGTCGTTCAGCTCCTTGATCTGACGTAGCTTAGAGGAAAAGTAGTATTCCTTTACGCTGTTTAGTCTTTCTGCTTTACTGATGATCATGATTATTTATTTATTGATTTAGTTCAAATGTTGACTTTCTGTATTCTCCAAGCAGGCTCAGCGAGTGAGACCTTGTGCCTACTTCTGTGAGTGCGGACTGATAACTTGAATAATCCGCCCACTCTACGTCTATATGAAAATAGTATTCATATGGAGTACCCAGGATCGGAATGCTTTGGATCTTGGTCAGGTTAACTTCATTTTGCTTGAAAGCCACCAGCACATCGGCCAGGCTACCTACCTCATGTCCGAGCTGCAGGCGGAGAGAGGCTTTGTTGTTATCCAGGCTTTTGTCATCTTCTCTGCCCAATGCAAGAAAACGGGTGAAATTCTGTTTGTGGGTTTCTATACCCTCTTCCTTGATTTCGAGATCATAAAGTTCAGCGCATATTTTTGATGCGATTATAGCCTTGGTCCTGTCACCTGAACTGGCGAGGTCACGTGCACTTTCTGCAGTGTCATTGGATTCCTTACAGGTCGCTGTCAGGTTCTGGTGAATATATTCCTGGCACTGCTGCAATGCAATAGGGTGCGATTCCACCACCTGAATATCAGAAAGCGCTACACCCGGCAGAGTCATCAGGTTCATTCTGATGTTGAGGTAAACTTCTCCGATCACATGGAATCCGTACTCGTGAATGAGTGCGTAATTACCCAGAATGCTTCCCGCGATAGTGTTTTCAATAGCCATCAAGGCCCTGTCAGCATTACCTTTTTTCAGGGTTTCGCAGAGGTTTTTAAATGTGCTGCATTCTACAATTTCAATATCATCACCGAAATGTTTCTTGGCTGCTGCCTCGTGGAATGCTCCTCTTATACCTTGTATTGCTATTTTCATTTTCTGTTTTTATCGTCGTTTTTAAAATCGAGCAAAAAAAAAGCCCTTCGGTTAGAAGGGCTTTTAGATGTTATATGTCATTTAGAGTTTACATATATCTCCAGCCCTTCTTCTGCGGATAGAAAAAGAAATAGCTAAAGTATATGGTAAACGTGTTATTCATTTTTGGGTCTTGTTGAAACAAATGTAGTTAGATTATTTCCTTAAATGCAAATGGAAATTCAAAAAATAGATCAATTATTTTCCGCAACCGTTTGAAATGGGTGAAAATGGAGTAATTAAAAAGGCCTCAAATTATAAATCTGAGGCCTTTTTGTGACTTTTTCAAAAGTCGGTTTTTTCGCACGTATACTGTTGTGCAAAAAAATCGTGCTTATTTTTCATTATAGATATGTACATCTCTTTGAGGGAATGGAATTGAGATGCCATTTTTATCAAATTCAAGCTTTACCTGCTCTTGAAAGTCCCAGTACAGAGGCCAGTAGTCTGCCCTGTTCACCCAGGGACGCACATTAAAATTGACTGAGCTGTCGCCAAGGCTTGCAACAGTTACAGTTGGTGCAGGCTCGCTTAATATCCGCTCATCGTTTTTGATCATGTTTTCAAGTATATCCTTAGCCTTTTTGATGTCATCACCATAGCCTATGCCAAACACCAGATCAACCCTTCTGTTGTCGTTGGCAGAATAGTTTTTAATGGAGTCGTTGGAAAGCTTTCCATTCGGGATTACGATCTGCACATTGTCGGGTGTTGCCAGTATGGTGTTGAATATCTGTATCTCCTTAACGGTGCCTGAGTGGCCTCCGCCCTCAATGTAGTCACCTACTTTAAATGGCTTGATAGTAAGGATGATCACACCTCCTGCAAAATTTTGAAGAGTGCCCTGTAGGGCTAACCCTACTGCCAAACCGGCGGCACCTATAATGGCTACAAATGAAGTCATCTGTATGCCAAGCGTAGCCAGTACACTCAGGATTAAGAGTACCAGTAAAAGGTTATGAAATAAGCTTTTAAGAAATGGGGTAAGGGAAGCATCCGTGTTCCTTTTTTCCAAAAACTTATTAAAGCTTTTGGATAGAAATTTGATTACCTGAAGCCCTACGACAAGAACCAGGACTCCTTTTATAATCGCCAATCCTATTTCCGTACCTTGTGTGGCCAGAAACAGCTTAAGCTGCTCAATGTATTCCATTGTTTAAGAAGGTTGATTTAGTTAATAAGTTAGTTATTTTTTCTTAACAAACTTATTTTTCTATTGTTCAAGCCTCTGAATATCTGCTCCTAAACGCTTTAATCTCTCATCGATATTCTGATAGCCACGATCAATCTGCTCAACGTTGGATATTACACTTTCCCCATCAGCAGAAAGGGCTGCTATAAGTAAAGAAACACCCGCCCTGATATCAGGAGAAGACATTTTAATACCTTTAAGTTGTTGTTTTCTGTCCAGGCCGATTACTGTGGCGCGGTGAGGATCACATAATATAATTTGTGCTCCCATGTCTATCAGTTTATCGACAAAGAATAAGCGGCTCTCAAACATTTTCTGGTGAATGAGTACAGTTCCCTTGGCTTGAATGGCTGTAACCAGTACAATACTTAACAAATCGGGAGTGAACCCGGGCCAGGGAGCATCAGCAACGGTTAGGATCGAGCCATCAATAAATGTGTCGATCTCGTAGTTCTTTTGTTCGGGAATGTGGATGTCATCTCCTTTGATTTCGAGTTTTATCCCTAATCTTCTGAATACATCCGGAATTAACCCAAGATGATCAACACCTGCGTTTTTAACCGTTATTTCTGACTGGGTCATCGCAGCAAGGCCAATAAAGCTTCCCACTTCGATCATGTCAGGAAGGAGTGTGTGAACAGTACCTCCGAGTGATTCTACACCTTCAATGGTAAGCAGGTTAGAGCCGATGCCATTGATATTGGCGCCCATCCTTACCAGCATTTTGGATAGCTGCTGAATGTAAGGTTCACAGGCAGCGTTGTAAATGGTAGTTTTTCCTTTGGCCAGTACGGCTGCCATCAATATATTGGCAGTACCGGTAACAGAGGCCTCATCCAGGTGTATGTAACAACCTTGCAGATTTGATGCATCGATTTTATAAAAGCTGTCCTTTGCAGAATAGTGGAATTTTGCTCCCAGCTTTTCAAACCCAAGGAAGTGTGTGTCAAGCCTGCGGCGACCTATTTTGTCACCACCCGGCCTCGGGATTTTAGCTGCTCCGTAACGTGCCAATAAAGGTCCCAGGATCATGATTGAGCCCCGGAGGGAAGCAGCTTTGGTTTTGAATTCTTCGGATTCCAGGTAGGCAACATCTATTTCTTTGGCTGTGAACCTGTATGACTCAGAATCGAGCTTTTCAACGGTAGCCCCAAGGTCTCCGATAAGTTCGATCAGTTTATTGACGTCCCTGATGTCCGGGATGCGGTGAATGGTTACAGGCTCGGGGGTGAGCAATGTCGCTGCTATAATCTGTAAAGCCTCATTTTTTGCTCCCTGAGGTATGATCTCCCCCTTTAATTTTTTTCCTCCCTGGATCTTAAAAGAACTCATTAATTTCTTTTTCTTCTGTTACGGTTGCTACTTTTTCTATCGTTGGATTTGCCTGATGCAGGTCTGGCATTTCTTCGTTTGTTGGAGTAAAGTTTTTCAAACAGGTTATCTTCCTTAACCTTATCCAGGTCAATGGTAAGTTCTCCTTTCGATATGGTTTTGATATTTTCCAGGATCACTGAGTCATCAATAACCTCTTTGTTCCAACTGCTGTAGAAACTCTTCATGAGTTTGCCGATATAGATAATAGCCTCTTCCCGTTCAGCAGGGTCCTCTTTTTTAATGGCTTCTTTGATCAGCAGCTCAATGTTTTTGCCGTAGTGCTTGAATTTTACATCATGTTTGGAGTAGTCGAGCCTTTTTGGTTTCTTGTTCAGCACTTCTTTTTCAGGCATTGGGTAGGGCGCTTCTATGTCAATATCAAAGTTTGACATGATGTAAAGGTCGTCCCATAGCTTCTGGCTCGTTTCAGGGGTTTCTTTTACCGTAGGGGTAACCTGCTTCATCAACTCAATGAGAGTTTCGGCACTTTCTGTTCTTTTGCTTTTATCCTGAATGGTTTTGATGTATTCAACGAGCTTCTGAACGTTCCTTCCGTATTCTCTTAAGATCAAAGGAGGTTGACTTGTGTTATATTCCATATAAGGGTACGTTATACTCCTAGTTAGAGTGTATCTTTAATTTAGCAAAACTAAGTAATAAAGTCTTTTCTCCAAAGTCATCAAAATTAACTTTGGCCTTTCGGTTTGCACCGCTATCGTCCATTTCCATGACCATGCCATATCCGAACTTGGGATGCTCTACTTTCATACCTGCCTGCAAACCTGATGTATCACTGGGTTCAAAATCAGCAGAAGGTTTATAGCTGGTCTTTTTTACTACGGGCTGAGAGCTGGTGGTCTTTCTCATACCACTAACAAAGCTTTTGGTGTAATTGTTAGTGTCAATTACCGGTTCGCTCTTGCTGAATTTTTTGCTGACCTTAATAAAATCAGGGTCTATTTCATCGATGAAGCGGCTGGGTTCACAGTTTTTCAGGCGCCCGAACCGATACCTTGATAAGGCGTAAGACAGGAACAGCTTCCTTTCAGCCCTGGTGATGGCTACATAAAACAGTCGCCTTTCTTCTTCCAGGTCAGCACGGCTGCTGAGCATCATCTGGGAAGGGAAGAGGTCTTCTTCAAGCCCTACGACATAAACATTTTTAAATTCCAGCCCCTTGGCCATGTGAATGGTCATCAGGGTTACTTTTTCCTCATCGTCGTCTTTGTCATTGTCTACCCCGGTGATCAAAGCTATTTCCTGGAGGAAAGCCCCCAAAGATTTATCTTCCTTTTCGGGATCATCCACATACTCTTTTACTGCATTGAGCAATTCCTGTACGTTTTCATAGCGGCTCAGGCCTTCAACAGTTTTGTCGGCATACAACTCTTTCATTATGCCTGACCCTTTAGCTATGAGGGAGGCCGCTTCATAGGCATCTTTGCTTTCGATGTCGTATTTAAACCTCTTGATAAGAGCAACAAAATCGATAACCGCATTGGCTGCCCTTCCGGGAAGAAATGAGCTGATGTTATTCAATACATCCCACAGGCTCATATCATGATCGTTGGCAGCTACAATTATTTTATCCACGCTGGTGTCACCAATACCGCGTTTGGGGTAATTGATGATCCTTCTCAGGGACTGCTCATCATTATGGTTAATGGCAAACCGCAGGTACGCCATCAGGTCTTTGATCTCCTTTCGCTGATAGAAGGAGAGACCACCAACTATTTTATATTTGATATTCATTCGTCGCAGGGCTTCTTCCATGGCCCTGGACTGGCTGTTGGTTCGGTATAGGATCGCAAAATCACTGTTTTTTAATTGATTTTGCATTTTTTCTTCAAATATTGAAGATGCCACCAGCTTTCCCTCTTCGTTGTCAGAGGTAGCTTTCAGTAACTCTATTAGTGTGCCGTCTTCGTTGTCAGTCCAAACATTTTTCTTGAGCTGCGCCCTGTTCTTACCAATGATGGAGTTAGCGGCATTTACAATGGTTTTGGTAGAGCGGTAGTTCTGCTCCAGCTTAATTACCCGAAGGTCAGGGTAGTCTTTTTCAAAATTCAGAATATTCTGGATGTCAGCTCCCCGGAAGGCGTAGATACTCTGGGCATCATCTCCCACAACGCAGATATTTTGCCTGACCGCCGATAGCTTTTTGGTGATCAGGTACTGAGAAATATTGGTATCCTGAAACTCATCGACCATTACATAGTGGAACCGCTGCTGGTATTTGTTAAGCACATCCAGGTGGTCTTTGAAGAGTACATTAGTATTGAAAAGCAGGTCATCAAAATCCATCGCCCCGGCCTTGAAGCATCTCTCGGAGTATATTTTATAGATCCTTCCCAGCTCCGGTTTCATGTTGCTTTCATCGTCCGCTTTGAATACCGGGTTTCTCAGATATTCCTTCCATGAAATGAGCCTGTTCTTGGCTCCTGAGATCCTGTTGAAAACCACATTGGGTTTGTAGATCTTATCATCCAGGTTCAGTTCTTTTACAATGCTTTTGATCAGTTGCTTCGAGTCGTCGGCATCATAGATGGTGAAGTTGCTCGGGTAGCCTAACTTATCGGCTTCCGCCCTTAGGATACGGGCAAAAACAGAGTGGAAAGTTCCCATCCAGAGGTTTCTGGCTTCGGTGCCGACCACTTTTTCAATCCTGTTACGCATTTCTTTGGCTGCCTTATTGGTAAAGGTCAGGGATAGAATGTTAAAAGGATCCACCCCTTTTTTTTCTATCAGATAAGCGATACGAAAGGTAAGTACTCTTGTTTTTCCTGAGCCGGCACCTGCAATGATCATGGTAGGTCCCTCCGTGTTCACTACCCCCTCGTACTGCGGCTCGTTAAGGCTTTTAAGATAATCCATTCTCGAACTTTAATCGACACACAATGTAATCCGCAAAGGTCAGAAATAAAATTAATAACCAAACAATTAACGTCTTCTAATCCATTAAAAATTCCACGCGCCGACAGGGAATTCCGGAGTGGCCCTAATGGGTGAAAATTGAAGCAGGATATTCATAAGGCTTTGATGATCTTTTTATTGATAAAATATGTTGGTGCACTTTAATGGTTTTTATCTTTTATCTTTGCAGAATGATTGAATTGGGAAATGTGATACTGTCGGATGATATCAAAGAGAAGTTCTTTGTTTGTAATCTGGAGAAATGTAAAGGGGCTTGTTGTGTGGAAGGCGATCTTGGTGCCCCTTTGGAGAATGATGAACTTATTAAACTGGTGGAAGTGTATGAGCATGTAGAGCCGTATTTGTCAGAAGAGGGGAAGAAAGCCATACAAGAGCAGGGTAAATATGTGTTGGACGAAGACGACGAGTACTCTACGCCTACCATTGAGGGAAAGGAATGTGCCTACGCAATCTATGATGACAGGGGAATTTTGAAATGTGGGATAGAGCAGGCTTATCTGGATGGAAAAATAGGCTTCAAGAAACCGATTAGTTGCCACTTATACCCTATTCGTGCCAAAAAGTACGATCAATTTGAAGCATTGAATTATGACCGTTGGAGTATATGCAGCCCTGCATGTAGCCTCGGTGAAGAGCTTCAGGTCCCTGTCTACAAGTTTTTGAAAGATGCCCTGATACGCAAGTACGGCGAGCAATGGTACAGTGATCTTGTGAAACTTATCGAAGAAGAAAATCAGAGGTAGCGGATCAATCGGAATTTCTCGGGAGTCCACTACATTTCTACTCTCTGTTTGACATGAGCCTTTTAATGGCAATCGGCAAAACACAAAATGGCAATAGATGCGGTTTGCTAATTTTCAGTGGTGAGCTTCATGTTGCAGGCTTTATTGCGATCTGTTTGCTCCACAGGTTTTTAACCTGGTGCATAATAGCACGCTTTCTATTGAAGGGGCACGAAGAAAGCAAACCTGATGGCCAGTGCATTGTCGTTGTCAGCGCTGTCTCCCAGGGTACTGATGTTGTCCAGATAATCCGTTAGTGTGTTATAATACCCGGCCTGTAGTGATACACCATATTGGTTAGGGAGGAGATAAATAACCCCCAGGTTTGTAGGTAACATGAGTGACTCTTGTCTGTAGGTTTCCTCCTCTGCGCGCGTTTCGGGGAGGTCTGCCAGGTCATTGCCTTCATCATCCTTAGGAGAAAAACGGATCATGCCGATCCCCTGACTGATGTAGACGATGAGGTTTCTCTTTTTTATGATATTATAATGCAGGTCATAGTTGATGTAGAAGAAGTTGGTCTTGAAAAACTTGTTCGGAGAGGGGAGAGGTGTCTGGTTAGAGTCAAATGTAAAATCACGGTCTTCACCGTTGAGCGTACCAGCCCCGATATTGATGTTGCCGTTAAGTCTTTTCTTCCTGTTGAGTTGAAGGCCAATGTGGAACGATGAAGTATATTTCTTCTTTCCCTCCAGATCTCCATTGTACGAATTAACACTCGTGCCAATATGCAGCCACATACGGGTGGTATCCTGTGCACTACACCATAACGTGCTGAATAATAACAAAGTGAAGGTTATATATTTCATACTACATCTTTTTTCCATGGTCAAAGTAATGCGAATCGGGCTAAAAAGCTACTTTGATAACAGTATTTAACTAAAAAAGATAGACTGATGTAACAAAAAAAGCTACCCAAATTCAATTGAGTAGCTTTAATTCTTGTAATGATTACTTCTATTTCAGATCAGAGAAATCAAAGGTATCTAGAAACTTTGTGGTAAAGTTGCCTTCTTTGAACTGTTTGTCATCCATCAGTTTCAGATGGAAAGGAATGGTTGTTTTTATTCCTTCGATTACAAATTCTGACAGCGCACGCTTCATCCTTGTAATTACCTCTTCTCTTGACTGGCCACTCACAATAAGTTTGGCAATCATAGAATCGTAGTTAGGCGGAATGGTATAGCCTGCATACACATGGCTATCCACACGTACACCGTGGCCACCTGGCATGTGCAGGTTTGTGATCTTGCCCGGCGAAGGTCGGAACCCGTTTGTCGGATCCTCTGCGTTGATCCTGCATTCCATAGCGTACAGGTTCGGGAAATAGTTCTTTCCTGAGATCTCTATACCGGCAGCTACTTTAATTTGCTCTTTGATCAGGTCGTAATCGGTAACTTCCTCAGTTATCGGGTGCTCTACCTGTATCCTTGTATTCATTTCCATGAAGTAGAAGTCTCCATGCTTGTCTACGAGGAATTCCACTGTTCCTGCGCCTTCATATTTGATGGCTTCGGCACCTTTAATGGCTGCCGCTCCCATTTTTTCACGTAGCTTTTGGCTTACGATAGGTGAAGGAGTCTCCTCAACGAGCTTCTGGTGCCTTCTCTGAATAGAGCAGTCACGCTCTGACAAGTGGCAAACCCGTCCGTTCTTATCACCTACTACCTGAATTTCTATATGGCGTGGTTCTTCAACGAATTTCTCAAGATAAAGGCCGTTATTACCAAAAGCTGCGGCAGATTCCTGTCTGGCATCATCCCATGCTTTTTTAAATCCGGCTTCGTCTTTAACGATACGCATACCACGTCCACCACCACCGGCGGTGGCTTTGAGTATAACAGGGTATTTGATCTTTTTGGCAATCTTCATTCCCTCTTCCACACTTTTCAAAAGTCCTTCGGAACCGGGAATGGTAGGCACACCGGCTTTTTTCATGGTTGCCTTGGCCGTAGCCTTGTCACCCATTTTGTTTATCATGTCGGGAGAAGCACCAATAAATTTGATACCGTACTCCTGGCACACAGCACTGAATTCGGCGTTTTCAGCCAGGAATCCATATCCGGGGTGGATAGCATCAGCATTGGTAATCTCTGCTGCAGCTATCAGGTTAGGGATATTTAAATATGACTCGCTACTTGGTGCTTTACCGATACAAACGGCTTCGTCTGCAAATCGCACATGAAGGCTGTCTTTGTCAGCAAGGGAATAGACCGCTACGGTTTTGATGTTCATCTCCCGGCAGGTCCTGATGATCCTCAGCGCGATCTCTCCTCTGTTGGCTATTAATATTTTTTTAAACACAGTAATCTAATTTAGATTTACGATTAATTAATAAGCTGTCCGTTTTAAGGATTCTCTCTTTAGAATCGTAAACTATCAGGACGGGTCAACCAGGAACAATACCTGATCGTATTCTACAGGAGAAGCATTGTCAACCATTACTTTTACAATGGTTCCTGATACTTCTGTTTCGATCTCATTGAATAGCTTCATAGCTTCAATGATACAAACAGGCTGTCCTTTTTCCACTTTGTCGCCAACTGCTACAAAAGCTGGGGAGTCAGGGTTAGGAGACCTGTAGAAAGTTCCTATCATAGGAGATTTTATTTCAAGATAGTTAGAGGTGCTTTCTGCTTTAGGGGCTTCACCACCACCTGTTGCTGCCGGTGTTGCTGCCTGTTGTTGAACAGGTGCTGTTGCCACGGTTTGAGGAGCTACTGCCGGGGCACTGGCTTCTACAAAACGGGTCTGAACTTCAGCATCTCTTTTTACGGAGAGCTTCAGCTCTTCGGTTTCTATGTTCACCTCATTAAGTCCCGTTTGGGAAATAAAGTCTATAAGGTCTCTGATTTCTTTTGTCTTCATATGGAGAAATTTTCTTCAGTTGATTTATTCCTTTACTCTTTCTGAGTACGAGTTGGTTCTGGTATCTATTTTTATTTTATCACCTTCATTAATGAATAAAGGCACCTGAATTTCAGCTCCGGTTTCCAAAGTTGCGGGTTTAGTGGCATTCGTTGCCGTATCTCCCTTAATGCCCGGTTCTGTATAAGTGATCACAAGCTCCACAAAAGCAGGTAATTCCAGTCCGATGATCTTTTCGGCTTCTGCGTGATAGAGTATATCTACTTCCTGTCCGTCTTTGATCAGGCCTGTGTTTTCAATCAGGTCTTCATCCACTACAGCCTGCTCAAAAGTATTGCTATCCATAAAGTGATAGCCAAGGTCATCTTTATAAAGAAACTGATGAGGCCTTCTTTCGATCCTTGCAGTCGTGATCTTATGTCCTGCTGAAAAAGTATTTTCTACAACCTTACCAGTAGTAAGGCTTTTTAATTTGGTTCTTACAAAAGCTGGTCCTTTGCCAGGTTTAACATGTTGAAATTCTACAATTGTGTAGAGCCCATTGTTATACTCTAAGCATAAACCGTTCTTAAAATCGGCCGTTGTTGCCATGTCAGAATAATTTTAAACTAATTTACAAATCAACTTAAGAATAACAATAAAGATTACTTAGGATCGTATGCCCATTTGAGATAAATAGCTCCCCAGGTAAATCCACCTCCGAAAGCTGCCATGATAAGGTTGTCGCCTTTCTTTAACTGCGACTCATAGTCCCACAATAGCAATGGAATGGTGCCTGATGTGGTATTACCATATTTGGCAATATTCATCATTACCTTCTCGTCGGTAATACCCATTCTTTGGGCAGTGGCATCAATGATCCTTTTGTTGGCCTGGTGCGCCACCAGCCAGTCTACCTGGTCTGCTGTCAGGTTATTTCTTTCCATGATCTTGGCTGCATAGTCAGCCATATTAGTCACTGCAAATTTAAATACAGTGGCGCCATCCTGGCGTGCATAATGTTCCTTGGCGGTTACTGTCTCTACGGTTGCAGGGTATCTGCTGCCTCCGGCCTTCATATTAAGGAATTCAGCTCCTTTGCCATCAACTTTATGAATGGAGTCAATGATACCCACATCTTCAGTGGTTGGCTCAAGCAGAACGGCTCCGGCGCCATCTCCAAAGATGATACAGGTAGTTCTGTCTGTATAGTCAATAATAGATGACATTTTATCGGCACCTATTACAAGTACTTTTTTGTATTTTCCGGTTTCTATAAACTGGCTGCCTGTAGTAAGTGCGTAAAGGAAGCCTGAGCATGCAGCTCCGATGTCGTAGCTAAATGCATTTACTGCTCCGATTTCGGCGGAAATAACATTGGCGGTAGCCGGGAAAACCATGTCAGGTGTTACCGTAGCACAAATGATCAGATCTATATCTTCCGGATTGGTGCCGGTCTTCTCGAGCAGGCCCTTAGCTGCTGCAGCGGCCATTACAGACGTTCCCTGACCTTCACCCTTTAATATCCTTCTTTCCTTTATACCAGTTCTGGTGGTTATCCATTCATCGCTGGTATCCACCATAGTTTCGAGTTCTTTGTTGGTTAGTATATAGTCAGGTAC
>NZ_SMLW01000536.1:0-3037 GCF_009711405.1 Fulvivirga kasyanovii
TGTAATAATAACTAAACCATATTAAGTAAAAATGAATAACGTCATTTACGTAGTTCCCCTGCTAGGGCTTTTAGGGCTCATTGTTATGGCAGTAAAATCCGCCTGGGTTAAGAAACAGGATGCCGGAGATGAAAAGATGCAAGTTCTTGCCAACCACATCAAAGAAGGAGCATTGGCATTCTTAAATGCAGAATACAAAGTATTAACGATCTTCGTAATCGTAGCCGGTATATTACTCGGTGTAATCTCTGCACTCGTAGCCACAACACACTGGTTTATTATCATCGCTTTCGTAATAGGCGCGTTCTTTTCTGCCCTTGCAGGAAACATCGGCATGCGTATAGCCACTGCTGCCAACGTAAGAACAACACAAGCTGCAAGAACCAGCCTTCCTCAGGCGCTTAAAGTGTCTTTCACCGGAGGTACTGTAATGGGTCTTGGTGTAGCAGGTCTTGCAGTATTTGGTCTTAGCTTGCTGTTCACCATACTTTTCTTCTGGTTTATGGGAGGCGAGTGGACTGCTAATGGTGTTCATGACATGACAGTAGTACTGGAAGCCCTTGCCGGTTTCTCTCTGGGTGCTGAGTCTATTGCTCTTTTCGCCCGTGTTGGTGGTGGTATTTACACCAAAGCTGCTGACGTAGGCGCTGACCTTGTAGGAAAGGTAGAAGCTGGTATCCCTGAAGATGATCCGAGAAACCCTGCAACAATCGCTGATAACGTAGGTGATAACGTAGGTGATGTTGCCGGTATGGGCGCTGACCTTTTTGGATCTTATGTGGCTACAGTTTTAGCTTCAATGGTATTGGGTAACTATGTTATCCGCGATATGGGTGGTTCCATCACTGACGAATTCGGTGGCATTGGCCCTATTCTACTTCCCCTGCTTATTGCCGGTCTGGGTATAGTGTTTTCAATTGTAGGAACCTTCTTTATTAAGATCAGCGACAATAACGCAAAAGAGCCTCAGGTACAGGGAGCATTGAACAGAGGTAACTGGAGTTCTATCATACTTACAGGTATTGCAGCCTTCTTCATTATCGACTGGATGTTGCCCTCAGTAATGCAAATGAATTTCTTTGGTCAGGGCCTGATCGAGGTTACATCAATGGACGTTTTCTATGCTGTACTTGTTGGACTTGCCGTGGGTGGTCTGATCTCTTACTTTACTGAATACTACACAGGTCTTGGTAAAAAGCCTGTTCTTGATATCGTTCAAAAATCAGCTACCGGTGCAGCCACCAACATTATTGCAGGTTTGGCTACCGGTATGATCTCTACCTTCGCCCCTATCCTGCTGTTTGCCGGAGCTATCTGGGGAGCTTACGAATTTGCAGGTTTCTATGGTGTGGCTATTGCTGCTTCTGCCATGATGGCAACTACTGCCATGCAGTTGGCTATCGACGCCTTCGGCCCTATCGCAGATAATGCCGGTGGTATTGCCGAAATGAGCGAACTGCCTAAAGATGTAAGGGAAAAAACTGACATCCTTGATTCAGTAGGTAACACTACCGCTGCTATTGGTAAAGGTTTTGCCATTGCCTCTGCGGCTTTGACTGCACTGGCATTATTCGCAGCCTACGTAACTTTCACAGGTATCGATGGTATCAACATCTTCAAAGCTGATGTACTTGCTGCCCTGTTTATCGGAGGTATGATACCTGTTGTATTCTCTGCACTTGCCATGAACTCAGTGGGTAAAGCTGCTATGGAAATGGTAAAAGAGGTAAGAAGGCAATTTAAAGAGATCCCTGGCATCATGGAAGGTACAGGCAAACCTGAATATGGTAAATGTGTTGACATCTCTACAAAAGCCGCTCTTAGAGAAATGATGCTGCCCGGTGCCATCACCATCATCACTCCTATCCTTGTAGGCTTCATCATGGGTCCTGAGGCACTGGGAAGTTATATGGCAGGTGTTGCTGTTTCAGGTGTACTTTGGGCTATCTTCCAAAACAATGCCGGTGGAGCATGGGACAACGCTAAAAAATCTTTTGAAGCAGGGGTTGAAATCGATGGTGAAATGACTTTCAAAGGTTCTGACGCTCACAAAGCTGCCGTAACCGGAGATACAGTAGGTGACCCTTTCAAAGATACTTCAGGTCCTTCTATGAACATCCTGATCAAACTTACCTGTCTGGTAGGCCTTGTTATTGCCCCTATATTGGGTGAGGTATACAGCAACGTAGAGCACGCCCAGGTTGAGGAAGTGAAAACTGAAATACTGACTACTATCGAGGAAGAGAAAGAAGTGACAACTACAGCAGTAACTACTACTGAGGAAACTGTAGTTGAATCTGCTTCTGAGGTATCAGACAAAGAAGTTACTGCCGAAACTGAAACCGTGAAGGAATAGAATATTTAACTTCTAATATTACATTTAAAAGCTCCGCTAAAACGGAGCTTTTTTTTGTTTTCATTCAAATGAATATATTTGGTTTAAACAACCGAATATTTTGATTAATATACTTATGAAATTATATATATGGATTTGTCTGTTAATGCCCACTTATGTGCTGGCACAAGGTGGCAACAACATAACAGGAAAATGGAAGACCATTGATGATGAAAGCGGAGAAGCCAAGTCGGTGGTTAAAATTTATGAAAAGGAAGGAAAGTATTACGGAAAAATTGTTAAACTTTTCAGGGCTCCGGGGGAAGACCCGGACCCGGTTTGTGAAGACTGCCCGGAAGATGACCCCAGGTACAAGGAAAAAATAATCGGCATGGAGATTATCAAAGACCTGAAAAAGGAAGGAGACGAATATATTGAAGGGACCGTACTTAAACCTGACGAAGGAAGAATATATAAATGTAAATTATGGCTGGAAAATAATAACCTGAAAGTCCGGGGATATTGGGGATTTTTATACCGCACCCAAACCTGGGTAAGAACTGAATAATGATATTTTTTCGTAAGTTATCCAGCCATTCGTCGTTTCGACGGATATTTTTTATATCCATCTGGCGGTGAGGGTTACCTACAATATATTACTTGTATAAAACAGCAGAGCTCAAATGAAGGACAAGGAAATTT
>NZ_SMLW01000536.1:3260-17176 GCF_009711405.1 Fulvivirga kasyanovii
TAAGAAATACTATCGGATGATGACCAAGCTGGTGATCTCCAATAGCGGAACGGAACAGGAAGCTAAAGATATTTATCAGGACGCTTTAGTTGTATTTTGGCAAAAGGCCACCAGTGGCAACCTGGTCCTTACTTCCAAGATCAGTACTTACCTCTACAGTATTTGTCAAAATCTGTGGAGAAAGGAACTGGACAGGAAAAAGCGTCTGACCAATGAGGAAAAAGACGGTGTTGAATACACTGACATTGATTCGGAGGAACGCGCAAAAATTATACATAACTGTATCAGTGAATTAGGTGATACATGTAAAAAAGTGTTGATGTACTATTATTTTGACGGGTTATCAATGCAGGACATAGCAGATAAGCTAGGTTTTGCAAACACTAACACCGCCAAAACAAAGAAATATAAGTGTAAAAAGAAACTTGATGACTTAGTCAAATCTCTGTATTCAGAGAGCGACTTTCTTGACTAAAAGAGTATGAGCAATTTAGAATTAATCGATGCTTATTTCGGCAACGAAATGACTGAAGCAGAAATGCTGGCATTTGAAAAGCGTCTTCAGAAAGAGCCTGAGCTTAACAAAGAGTTTGAGTTCCAGAGAGACATTGTAGACGCTATCAAAAAAGAACGTACTGCCGAACTTAAAGCCATGCTGGACAAGGTTCCTGTTGGAGGCGGGACCAGTGGCTCCTTTACTATGGGCAAAATCGTATCCACTGCTGCTATTGTAGGTATTGTAGCCTTCGGTGTGTACTATTTCTGGCCGGCAGAGGAAGCCCCGGTAGAAACCAAACCTGAAACCGAAGTTACTACAACCACACCTGCTGAGGATAACCCAACCAAAGAGGTGGAGCCGGCGATTGAAGAGGAAGAGCCTCTGATCGCAGAAAACAAGGAAGAGGAAGAAAAGCCTGTAGGCAAAGCTTCTGAAAAGGTTGTCGAAGAAAAGCCGGAAGAAAACAAGGAAAACCCGGCCATTTCAAAGCCTGAGATCAACAAACCGAACCCTGTTCCTACATTTGATACTCAGGAAGACTTAAATGACAGCCTCGAAGCACCGGGTGGCAACCTGGTCACGAAGCCGGATGAAGATCACACAACATTAGATGTTGAAATAGACAATACTCATAAAAACTTTTCGTTCCACTATCAGTTCAAAAGTGGCAAACTGTACCTGTATGGTTCTTTTGACAAAGGTCTTTATGAGATATTAGAGATTAACAGCAAGGAAGGTAAAACACTGTTCCTCTACTATAAGGACAAGTTTTACCCCTTAAGAACTAATCAGCTTAAAATAGTACCTCTGGAGCCTGTCAAAGAATCTACGCTTGTAGAAAAGCTGGAGAAGGCAAGAGAAGAAGGTTAAAGGTTAGTTTATAACTTTTGTGTTAAAGCCCCTGTTTTGGTACCGCCTTTCAAACCAGGGGCTTTTCATTTTTCACAATTTACAATTCAAGGTTCTTAGTTTACTGTTCATAGTTTGGTAAAGCTTCACTCTTCAGAAGTACCGACAGCAGTAATGCTTCCACCCCTTCGGGAGGATAAAACTAAGAACCAGTGGAGCGAATGGATCGAAAAATAAAGTTTGCAAAGTGAGCTTGCCAACTGCTTTTGCCAATTGCTATTAACAACTTTCTGCCAGATGCAGAGGCAAAAAGTTTAGAATCTCCCCAGAAATTCCGCCCGAACCTAAATGCCTTCTCCTCATGAACTACCGATGTACACATTAACTATGCGCATAGAGTAACCACCTACCAGCAGTAACCAGAAACTAGCTGCCAGAAACCAGCAGCCCGTCACCAGAATTTTCATGCTTATCATTTAAAACTTAGTCAACAATTGCTAAATTTGGCTGAACTCAAAGCCACGTGGAAAAAGAATCTGTAAGTAGAAAAAAGAAAAAACTTGGAAGCTATCCCTATATAAGTGTAATATTCAGCATTACACTGGCCCTTTTTGTTATCGGGCTGTTTGGATTGCTCCTTTTGCATACCACCAAACTTACCCAGCTTATCCGGGAGAATATTGAAATTCAGGTTTATCTCGACAAAGGCATAACAGACAACCAGCGAATACAAATCCAAAAAACATTGTCATCCAAAGACTATGCAGCGGAGAAAAATGATGAGGTACAGATAAGCTATGTTTCCAAAGAAGAGGCCGCTAAAGAATTTATAGAAGAAACCGGGGAAGATTTCACCAATTTCCTTGGAGAAAATCCATTGCGAGATGCCTATGTATTGCGCATCGCTCCTGAATTTCATGACAGCGACAAGTTACAGGGCATCAAAGATGAAATTGAAAAAATCAACGGCGTTTTTGAGGTCGTGTATGTGGAAAGCCTGGTCGATTCCATCAATGACAATATGGCAAAACTGAGTGTCTTTCTGCTCGGGTTTGCAGCTATACTTTTGATTGCGGTAGTGATACTGATCAACAACACAATTAAGCTGGCACTGTTTTCACAAAGGTTCCTGATCAGAAGTATGCAACTGGTCGGTGCAAAAGCATCATTTATTCAAAAGCCATTTTTGTACAGGGCCTCAATGCATGGCGCCCTTGCAGGAGTACTAGCCTCCGCAGGACTGTACGCATTGATGAATTTTGCCAATAAAAAGATTGAAGACCTGGAATCACTCCAGGACACAGATAAAATACTAATTTTGTTTGCGGCGTTATTGGTGTTAGGTATACTAATAGGTTTTAGCAGTACCTTCCGAGCCATAAATAAATACCTAAAATTGTCGTTAGACGAATTATACTAGACTATGAATAAGAACAGCAATATGCCCTTCGGCAAAAAGAATTATATGTTGATGCTCGCCGGCCTGGCGACTTTGGTGCTTGGTTTTGTTATTATGAGCCTGGATTCAGAGCCTTTTGGTTTTGGTTTTCTTGGCCTTACGCTAGGGCCTGTTATTGTTTTCATCGGATTTATCATTGAAGTTTTCGCCCTTCTCCACCATCCTAAAGAAAAATAAATGAGTCTTTTTGAGGCAATAATCCTTGGTATCATCCAGGGATTAACAGAGTTTCTACCTGTTAGCAGTAGCGGACATATAGAAATCGGCTCCTACTTTCTTGGTGTTCAAAGTAGTGATAACCTCCTGTTCTCCATTATTGTACACGCTGCCACAGCGTTGAGTACCATTGTGGTTTTCAGGCAGACGATATGGGAGATCATCAGGGACCTTTTCAAATTCGAATGGAATGAATCTACTCAGTTTGCAGGTAAAATTGTACTGAGTATGATCCCGGTAGGCATAGTAGGCGTATTGTTTGAAGATAAGATTGAAACCCTGTTCGGAGGAAATATTATTTTCGTTGCATGTATGCTACTGGTAACAGGCATTTTACTTACCATTACTTATTACACCAAAGATGGTGACCATAAAGTAACATTTGCCAGAGCATTTATTATTGGTATTGCCCAAACCATTGCCATCCTTCCGGGAATATCCCGGTCAGGAGCAACGATTGCTACAGCGCTTTACCTGGGAGTAGAGAAAAATAAAGCCACAAGATTTTCATTCCTTATGGTGCTCCCTCCTATTCTTGGAGCTGCTTTATTAAAAACACTGGAGTTTGCCAAAGCCCCTGAATTAGCAACCGGAAATATTTCAGGACTTACGCTGGTTGCAGGTTTTATTGCGGCTTTTATTGCCGGTTTGCTAGCCTGCCAGTGGATGATAGCTATTGTAAGAAGAGGAAAATTAATCTATTTCGCCATATATTGCTTTATTATTGCATCGGCAGTTTTAATAGCACAACTTTTCTAAATGACATCACAACAGCCAGAAGGAAGCGTAATACTTGTTGACAAGCCCTTGGAATGGACATCTTTTGATGTAGTAAACAAGCTGCGCTATGCTCTGAAAATAAAAAAGATCGGCCATGCCGGCACACTCGATCCTTTGGCCACGGGCCTCTTGATCCTTTGCACAGGCAAAATGACTAAACAGATAGATACCTATCAGGCCCAGGAAAAAGAGTACACCGGTAAGATGGTTGTAGGTAAAACCACACCTTCCTTTGACCTTGAAACGGAGGTAGACAGCGAAACTGATATCAGCCACCTGAAAGATGAAATGGTCTATAACCTGACCGGTCAGTTCACAGGTATTATCAGCCAGACCCCTCCTGCTTTTTCAGCCATAAAAGTCAAAGGCAAGAGGGCTTATGAAAGTGCACGAAAGGGTGAAGAAGTAAAACTCAAGTCCCGTGAAGTGGAAATTTCACTTTTTGAGATCACCGGCATTAACTTTCCGGAGGTATCTTTCAAAGTGGTATGTTCCAAAGGCACTTATATCAGAAGTCTGGTAAGGGATTTTGGTGAAGCTCTTGGTGTTGGCGCTTATCTGTCCGAACTTAGAAGAACGAGGATCGGGGAATATACAGTTGAAGAAGCAAAGACCATTGAAGAGCTGACATCCAAAACATGAAGATCTATCACGGTATAGAAGATTTTAAGCGCCTGGACTACGCAGTAGTCACAAGCGGAACCTTTGATGGAGTACACGTAGGCCATCAAAAAATACTGAGCCGTTTAAAAGAAATTGCCAGAAAAAGTAATGGCGAGACTGTACTGATCACCTTCTGGCCCCATCCGCGGTTTGTGCTTTATCCGGAGCAAACGGACCTGAAACTGCTCAATACCTTTGAGGAAAAAGCCGACCTGCTCAGAGAACAGGGCATCGACCACCTGCTCAGGATACCCTTTACCAAAGAGTTTTCTAAACTGACCTCAAAGGAGTTTATCAGAAACATCCTGATAAATACCATTGGCACCAAAAAGCTGGTGATCGGTTATGACCACCGCTTTGGCAAAAATCGCGAAGGAAGCTTTGAACACCTCAAAGAAAACGCCTCTATTTATGGCTTTGATGTTGAGGAGATCTCCAGACAGGATATCGATAATGTAGGCGTAAGTTCTACAAAGATCAGAACTGCGCTTATGGAAGGTGACGTAACTACAGGCACTGAACTACTAGGCAGGCCTTACAGCATCCGCGGCCGGGTTGTTAAAGGAGAAAAAATCGGCAGGATACTTGGCTTTCCCACAGCCAATCTCGAAGTGGATTCACAGCACAAGCTCATACCTGCCGACGGGTCATATGCCGTAAAGGTCCATCATAGAAACCAGGAACTTCAAGGGATGTTAAATATTGGTTTCAGGCCTACCGTTAATGGAAAAACGAAAACGATTGAAGCCCATATTTTCAATTTTAATGAAGATATTTACGGCGAAACCATAAGTATTAATTTCATAAGACGGATCCGGGACGAAATCAAATTCACCGATGTGGAGGAGCTCAAAAAGCAATTGGCCTCGGACAAATCTTTGGCAATTAAAATATTAAATGAGTAAATTTTAGTTCATAATTAAAACCCCAGGTTATGATTAATAAGGTTATAAGCGGCGCAGATGAAGCCGTCAAAGATATTAAGGATGACGCGGTGCTGATGCTGGGAGGCTTTGGCTTATGCGGTATCCCTGAAAATTGTATTAGTGCATTATTAAAAACAGGTGTAAAAGGTCTGACCTGCATTTCCAACAACGCAGGTGTAGATGATTTTGGAATTGGCCTGATGCTAAAAACCCGACAGGTTAAAAAAATGATCTCATCCTACGTAGGTGAAAATGCCGAATTTGAAAGGCAACTGCTGGCTGGAGAGTTGGAGGTCGACCTCATCCCTCAAGGCACCCTGGCTGAGCGTATCAGAGCCGGTGGAGCCGGTATCCCTGCCTTCTTCACCCCTGCCGGATACGGCACCGAGGTGGCCGAAGGCAAAGAAGTAAGGGAGTTTCATGGTAAAAAGTACCTGATGGAAGAATGGCTACAGGCAGATTTTGCTTTGGTAAAAGCCTGGAAGGGTGACACTGCCGGCAACCTCATTTACAAAGGTACGGCCCGAAATTTCAACCCAATGATGGCAGCAGCAGGTAAAATAACCATTGCAGAAGTGGAAGAGCTGGTACCCGCAGGCGAGTTGGATCCCAATGAAATCCATACCCCGGGTATTTATGTTCAAAGGATCTTTGAAGGCAAAGACTACGAAAAGCGAATTGAACAAAGAACTGTAACTCCCAGAAACTAACCCCTAAAACCAATGGCACTAGATAAAATAGGAATAGCAAAAAGAATAGCACAGGAAGTCAAGGATGGATCTTATATAAACCTTGGTATAGGCATACCTACGTTGGTAGCCAACTACATTCCTGATGATATAGAAGTGGTACTCCAATCAGAAAACGGACTGTTAGGTATCGGCAGGTTTCCATACGAAGAGCATGTAGATGCTGACCTGATCAATGCCGGTAAGCAAACCGTAACGATGCTACCAGGTTCATCGTTGTTCAACTCTTCTGAAAGCTTTGCCATGATCCGTGGCGGCCATGTACACCTGACTATACTTGGCGCCATGGAAGTATCTGAAAATGGCGATATAGCCAACTGGAAGATACCCGGCAAGATGGTGAAAGGCATGGGAGGTGCAATGGACCTTGTAGCCTCTGCAGAAAATATCATTGTAGCCATGCAGCACAAAAGCCGGTCAGGTGAATCAAAACTTTTGAAGGAATGCTCACTGCCTATAACAGGTATAAAGTGTGTCAAAAAAATCGTGACAGACCTTGCCGTACTCGAAGTGATGCCTGAAGGAGGATTCAAACTCCTGGAAAGAGCCCCCGGCGTATCCGTAGACGAAATTAAAGAAGCAACAGCCGGAAAGTTAATCGTGGAAGGCGATATTCCGGAAATGAAAATTTAAATGACTTTAGCAAAGGACATGGTGGACTGTTCCGATCAATCAGTCGTCATGTCCTTATTTAGTGGCTTTTCGGTTTTCGTTGATTCTTGGTGATCCGTTTTCGGTGATCGGTAATCAATAATCAGTAATCGGTAGCACAAAAAAACCAGTAACCAGGGACAATAACTAGAAACCAGAAGCCAGCCACCAGTAACCAGAAACAAGTAACCAGCAATGAAAAAATCAGAAATAAACTTTACGGTAGAGTTAGACAACGACAATATTCCGGAAAAAATAACCTGGAATGCAACAGAAAAGCCTGATGGGAACCTTTCGGAAACCAAGTCGATCACTGTGTCGCTTTGGGACCATGAACAAATGAATACCATGCGTATCGACCTGTGGACCAAAGAGATGCCGGTAGACCAGATGAAGAGGTTTTACGTTGACTGTCTTGGCGGTATGGCCCAAACGATACTCAACAGTACGGGAGATGAATTTATGGCCAACCAAATGAATGATCTATGCGAAAAGCTGGCCGAATACCTGCGAAAAGAAGCAGAGGGTCAATAAAAACCGTTCATCAGTTTTCTGCAACCGATTCCGAAAAAAAGGTATGCATGCTTACTATTTAAAATAAAATCTCGTACATTGAGCATATTTTAAACAAATTTATTGCTATTTAAAGTAAACCAAAGTAATTATTCTGTTATTAACCTCGAAACTATGAAGAAATTTTTTACTAAAACTCTAGTGGTTTCCTTGCTGCTGCTATGTAGTTTGAGCATACAAGCCCTTGCTCAAACGGCCATTTCCGGTAAAGTGGTAGAGGAAGGAACGGGAGAGCCTCTGGCCGGTGTAAACATTATTGTGAAAGGAAAGGTAATCGGTACCATTACCAATGTAAATGGAGAATTTAATCTACAGGTTAATGACGCTCCCCCGTTGGTATTAGTGTTTTCATTTATTGGCTTCGAATCCAAGGAAATCCAAGTTACCAATGCCAGCACTTCCGGGCTGGAGGTATCACTGGCAGAGCAAACCATGCTGGGCCAGGAAGTAGTAATTTCCGCCTCAAGGGTTGAAGAAAGTATACTTGAGTCTCCGGTATCTATCGAAAAAATGGATATTCTGGCCGTTCAAAACACAGCATCCGATGATTATTACAAAGGAATTGCCAACCTTAAAGGTGTTGACGTAGCTTCCAGCAGTATCAACTTTCAGATTATAAATGCACGTGGTTTTGCCTCTACCGGTAACACCCGTTTCGTACAGTTAACCGATGGTATGGATACCCAGGCTCCAGCCCTGAACTTCCCTATCGGTAACCTCAACGGCCCCTCCGAGCTTGACGTGGAAAGCGTTGAGCTAATCCCCGGAGCAGCCTCTGCCCTATACGGACCGAACGCTTTTAATGGTATATTACTGGTTAACAGTAAAAGCCCGTTTGAGTATCAGGGAGCAAGTGCAATGGCCAAAATTGGTGTAAACCATATAGGATCAGAAGCAGATCAGGATGCCTCCCCAATGTATAATGTTGCGGTAAGATATGCCAAGGCCTACAATAACAAATTTGCTTTCAAAGTTAACTTTGCCTATTCCCGTGCAGATGACTGGCATGGAACAAGTACATTTGACAGAAATGCCAACCTGACCCCTGAAGGCTTCCCTTTCAACCCGGGACCGGATCGCTTGCATTATATGGGAGACGAAGCATCACTAAACATGAACATCCTGAGATTCAGTGCAACTACACCTGGTAACGTAGGATGGCAAACTCTCGCGTCTTCCGGAGCTGGTTTCTATTCTTCAGGCCAGACCGCGTGGTTAATGGCTCAAAATGGTTTTCTTCCAAACCATGTAGTTTCGGCACCCAGCTACAGAGAAGAGAATATTGTAGACTATGGAGCAGAAAACATTAAAGGAAACGTTGGTTTATTCTACAGGCTAACCGATAAGCTTGAACTGAGCTACTTATACAATGGTGGCTTTGGTACAAGTGTGTACACAGGGGCTCAACGTTATTCACTGGCCAATTTTGAAGTACAGCAACACCGTCTACAGTTAAGAAGTGATAACTTCTTTGTAAGAGCATATACTACAAGGGAAAAATCCGGTGATTCTTACATTGCCGAATTCCTTGGCAAGAAAATCAATGACGTACGCTTTGGAGGTGACGTCTCCAACTACCTGACTCAATACCCTCTGTACTATTTAGAATACCTTTACAACCAAGGTTATCGTAAAGAGGATGATCCGAACAGCGTAACGCTTCAGCAGCAAATAGCCGCGCATGAATATGCCAGAGACGTTATGCTCAATCAATTATATCCATTGGATGAGAATTCAGAGAGATTTACTGAAATCAAAGAAGGTCAGATTAACGGCGTTGTACCGTTCGGTCCCAAGTTTGATGATGCTTCTAACCTATACCACATAGAAGGTCAGTATGATTTCAAAAATGAAATTGATTTTATGGAATTACAAATGGGTGGAAGTTACAGGATTTTCTCACTCAATTCCAACGGAACTATATTTGATGATGAGGGTGGCCTGACCATCAAAGAATACGGAGCCTATGTACAGGCAAGTAAAAGGGTAATTGATAACTTGAAGTTAACAGGATCATTAAGATATGATAAAAATGAAAACTTTGACGGACAGTTTAACCCCAGAATTTCCGGTGTATTAACCATTGCTGAAAACCACAATATTCGTGGTTCATTCCAGACTGGTTTCAGAATTCCTACTACACAAGGACAATATATAGACCTGGATATCTTAACAGCCAGACTTTTGGGAGGTTTGCCTGAATCGGCAGAAAAGTATAACATCACTGAAAATGCATATACAAGAGAGTCTGTTAATGCCTATACTTCAAGGATTTTTGCTACAGGTACCAGCCCTACTGACGAAGCAAACATAGCTCTGCTTGTTCCTTTTACAGAGTTTGACCCTGTAAAACCAGAACAGGTAAAATCTTTTGAGATTGGTTATAAAAGCTTGATTGCAAACAAGCTGATGATTGACCTCGCGTATTACTACAACATTTACAACGACTTCATCACTCAGATACAAGTGAGAAAAGCAAGTGCAGATGTTGCGACTAATCCGGCAGCAGGAGCTTCATTACTAAACGGAACGTCAGCCAACACTTTCCAGATCTATACCAATTTTGACCAGGAAGTTAGCTCTCAGGGTGCAGCATTAGGCTTAACATATAATTTACCTAGCAATTTTACCTTAAATGGTAACTATACCTGGAGCAAATTGAATGATGAAATCGACAATGGTCTGTCTGAGTTTAACACTCCTGAGCATAAATTCAACATTAGCTTTGCCAACCGTAAGCTAACAGATAAGCTTGGTTTTAACATTACTTACAGATGGCAGGAAGCGTTTGAGTGGGAGTCTTCTTTTGCTCAGGGACCTGTACCATCTTACAGCACGCTCGATGCACAAGTAAGCTACAAACTTAAGGACTTAAAGTCTATTGTTAAGCTAGGAGGATCAAACGTATTGAATGATTACTACATCCAGAGCTTGGGTGGGCCTAACATAGGTGGTATTTATTATATCTCAGTTACTTTTGATGAGTTAATGAACTAAGAAGTAATCTTACAAGAAGTGTTTGGAAGGTGCCTCAAAAGGGCACCTTCTTTATTTTATAGCAAAGTCGAAATTATCCCCTAGGCACCATTCGGCGCCTATCTTAAACCCCTCTCCTATCTTTCTACACACAACCTTTCTGGTGTGTTAAGTTTTTCTAGAGGAAAGCTTAGCTGTTAAGAAGCATTGACAGAAGGTAATCAAGTTAAACCGAAATTACCTGCTAACAGGAGGCTGTCCGGTGACAAGCCACTTGAGGGAGACAAAACAAGCAAGGCTTTTGAATCAATGTAAATATGCCATACCTCCGTTACGGATATCGACTTGCTTACCAAAAAGAACTTTGTTTTATGGCAGGTTTTTCCAAGTACACATTTTGAAAACCACTGCTGAACCGCTCTGTCGCCCGAAGCTATAGCGTAGGAGACACGCTGTCGCCTGAAGCTATAGCGTAGGCGCTGTGGCTATTGATTTAGTACTTTCAGGCCTCAGCACATTTCAAAGTATTCAACAAAAAAGCCGCCTTGAAACAAGTTTCAAGGCGGCCTTTATATGGATCAAATAATTTCTGAATTACATAGGAGGAGCTAAAACTCCGGCAATAACATGAAGTTTACCATTAGCACCTTCAAAAGCATCAAGAAGAGCTACTTCAGCGTCGAAGTTCGTGTAGGTTCCACTATCACCCAAATCAACATCTCCATTGCTATCAATGTAAATTCCTACGCCATTATCAGCAGGTATTGCAGCAGTATTGTTAAAGATTTGCAATGTTGCTCCTGCTTTAGTAGTAAATGTAGCACCTGTTGTTAGTTCAGCTTCATCAACAGTTACGTTATCATCAGCACCATTACCATCGTCAGCAACAAAATGATTGCTTAGGATGCCATACCACTGCTGAGCAGTGTATGCTGCTAATACAACAGCAGGGTCTGAATTAATAGCTTCAAAAGTCTGATTGGTAGGAGCAAACAAAGTGTACTCAGTATCTCCTGTCAGGTATGAAGTAATTGTTGGCAGTGAGTTATCAGCAGCATAAGTATCAGCTTTAGCAACGGCAGAAGCTAAAGTAGTGAAGTTAGCGCTTAATAAAACAGCCTGAGATAATTTACCAAGGTTTACACCAATTGATGCATAAATTGTAGGAGGGATAAGAATAGTCTCTACTTTATGCATAATACCATTAGTAGCTCTGATATCCCCTTTAGTGATAAGTACTTCATCATCAGAACCACCTGTTGTGATATTTCCATTAGCATCTACAACAACGCTTTCTCCCTGCTCAGTCACTACAGATGAACCGGTAAGCTCAGCTTGTGTTTTAGCACCTTGAGCAAAGTGGAACATCAATACTTGAGATACAATTTGAGGAGCCACTGTTTCCAGACCGGTACCTAATAAAGTTTCTAACTTAGCAAATGCAGCATCATTAGGAGCAAAGAAAGTATACTCAGTGCTACCTTCAAGCATGGCTTTCAGGTCGGCATCAGCATCTACATAAGCTTTTATCTGAGTAAGGTCGCTTTCCGCAGACATGGTTTCATACAAATTCAAAGTTGGCGCTGGTTCACCACCATCATCATCATCACCACATCCGGTAACCACAAACATCACGGCAACCATAGCTAACGCCGTCAGACGTTTCATTAAAGTTGTAAGGTTGAATTTTTCCATAAAGATTTTTTAGTTTATTAGTTTCAAACGATTTCAGAACATCAATTTAAACAAATTTATTATTCTAAAGTTATTTTTGAGTTAAAAAATTATGCATGCAGAGGATATTTTGTCCCTGCCTGCATTGTTTTCAACGATATTACTCCAACGGTTGAAAAAGACAGAAATTATCCCTAATCAGGACGAACTGTCCTTACTTTCTTTAACCGCCGCCTTTCCCTGGCCGGAATTATTATTTAATATCCTTTTTAAAATGGCTGAGGTGATCAGATAGGTAGGCTTCACCCCTTCTATACCCAAACTTCCCGAAGCCAGCGTGCTTCCTGTCATCAGCGGGTTATCAGAAGCGTAGTAGGCATAGCGTACTTTTACCTTTTCACTCACGCTCTTTCTGATCATGGCGGCAGATTGTATGGCTTTTTGGTAATGCGCACCCTCCATTTCCAGTCCTACGGCGTTCCACGTTGAAGTAAGGAAGTGGTTGAGCACATCACGGTTTTGCAGGGAAGTACCTAAAACGGTGATCATTGTCCCTTCATAAGTAGCCATTTTACCTTTGAATTCGCTCAGGTCAAAGTCGTTTTCAATGGGGTAATTATCGGCAGTACCTTCAAACACGTGTGCCGTGGGGATCATGATATCACTCTTGTTTCCGGTCAGTATACCGGCTTTTCCCATAATAGAAACGGACTGGATATTCATATCATAAATATCATTGCCTTCCTCATAGGGCTTTAGCAGCTCATCCATACATTCAAAAGCCTGCTCACCAAAAGCATAATCCATAACTACTAGTACAGGGGCCTCCCCTATTTCTCCATTTGGCCTGATATTCTCCGGCAGGTGGCTAAAGTCAAACTTATCCAGGTTAAATATCTGTACCGAGAGGTTGGTCCCCGACTGGTCTTCTATTTCGTGCAGGCCATTCTCCAGGGCATATTGCCTGATCTTTTCCCGCATTTCCCCGTTTTGCTCTTTGCTGGTTTGCGTGGCCAGCTCCTCCAGAGTAGTAAAGCCTTCATCTTTCAAAGCCCTGAAGCCATAAATAGCATTGAGAAAGCTATGCATATTGGCGCTGATGATATGTATTGGCCTTTCTGCCAGTTGCTTGTTATGTATGTATGATTTGATCTTTCTGGCCCATTTCTCACCGTAGATATGGTGGCCGATGATTTCCCTTAATTTAGATGAAAAGGTAATTTCCTTATCCTTGCCCTCCATAGCCTCTTCAATAGCGGTGCGTCCCAGCCAGTACACGATATGGTAAAGGCTATTTTTATTCTTACCCTTTTTAAATTTATCTATGGCCGCATAAGTCTCTTTGATCGTCCTGCCTAAGAAGTTGCTGAGGTACACTGCCGCCTTCTTTTCATCAAAAGGCTCATTCTGCTCTTCCAGCTTTACTATTTCTTCCAGACGATACCAGTCATCTATGATTTGTCCTTTTTGGTCAAGGCTGTGGTTTTTGATCTTTTCACCCTCAATAAATAAAAAGGTAAGGTGGGTCAGAATGTCGTAAATGTCACTTCGCCCGCGTGTCATTTCGATGTACATCCTGTTTTCATCGATCCTGAAACAGTTTCTTCTTCGTTTGATCGGGATCATCACCGGGTGTCCGGCCTCCTCAAAGCCTTCTCTTGCCACCAGTTTAATGAACCGGCATTCTTCTATACCATTGGGCAACCTTTCAATGACGTAAAGCAGTCCGTCGAGTTCTACCTTACCCGGATCGGCCACTGTACCGTATATCTCTGGCCTGAGGGTGAGTAGTGCTTCTATTAACGACCGGCCGGAAACCCCCATCGGTTTATAACTACCCCGTATAAGCAGGTGCCTCATAGTTATATACAGGCGCTCAATAGCAGCCCTTGATTCGCGTG
>NZ_SMLW01000519.1 GCF_009711405.1 Fulvivirga kasyanovii
TGATTAAAGTTACATATTAATCTATTAAATATAAATAGACAATAAGTCATACGAATAAATGATTTATGCAATTGTAAAAAACTAAAATAATTTAAAAAAACCGCCTGACCACATAAGAGTCAGGCGGTTACAACCTAAACTACCAAGAAACTACTTACATTTATCTGTTAAATCCACAAAACGAAAGAGCCATAGATACCAAATCGTCTGGCGTATCGGGTTGAATTTTAATATTAAGATCTTTGCGTGTCTCAGGGTCCACCCTGGAATATTTCAACTGGGTATCTGCATATTTCCAGGCCTGACGAAGCTCCTCCTTCACTATAACCGCTTCATCCACTTTGCCCTGATATAGCAGGCTGGCTTTAAGTCCATGGAGTGCAAAGCCATTTTTTCTGTATATTTTCAGGTCTTCACGATAGGTGTATTCAGCCTTTGCGTATTCTCCCATGTGCATATACAGATCGCCAAGCATATGCCTGACCGAAAAAAACCAATCCGGTGGCTCCTGGTAATTCAATTGATCTTCAATTGCAATGGCCTGCTTCAGGCTCGCTTCGGCCTCAGCGTATTGCCCGTTGGACCTGAGTATCTCTGCAGCCAGCACTTTTTCTGCTATTAGCACCAGTTGATCTACCGTATTGATATCCCATATGCTTATTTCTTTCAACTGGGGCTTCTCTCCTATCTCAGATAGCAGTCCAAGCTCTTTGCGTGCCTGATCATTTTTATTCAACCCTACGTAAGCCATGCCTCTGGCGTAGTGCCATATGGCTTTGGGATAATCGAGTTCGGGCTCCCATAGTTGCAATATCGTTTCCCACTGGGCAAATTTTACGAGCACGTTGTACTGTATTGTTGTAAAGTGCTGAAGTCCTGCCCATTCTTTTTGCTTCATCACCTGCCGGTCTACCTTTTGGGCTAAGCTGAACGCTGCTTCTATGGCCTTTGTCCCATTGCCCTCCAGAGCAGCACATGCTGCCAGAAAATGGAGGTTGTGAGGGTACAGCGCCAGCGGATATAACCCTTGCGCAGAGCAGGAAGCCAGATAGGAGCTATCAACCTGAACGGCTCTTTCATTGGCCAGCGTACCTAAGTGATAGTCACCGGTACGGATATAGGTATGTGAGGGCATATGCACAAGGTGACCTGCACCAGGCGCCATTTCCTCCAGTTTCATGGCCACCTCCAGGGCACGTTCAGGAGTAGAAGAAGCCTCAGTAGCGTGGATGTATAAATGTACCGGCATAGGGTTGCGCGGGTTACTGGCTATCGCCTGCTCTATAACTTCTACAATCTCAGGGGTCCATGCTTTAGGTTCTCCTTCTATTTGCGTGTACAGATCCCAGGGGTGCAGATCCATCAAAGACTCTGCATATATGGAGGCTATATCCGAGTCCTCAGGAAAAGCCTCATAGGCATTTTTCATAGCTTCGGCATAGGCCCTGTCCAGTCCTTTTCTGTTGTCAAACTCCGGGCCGTATCGCTCAGCCATGGCCTTGATGAGATATTTTTCCCTTTCGGTAACATCAGCGGAAAGGTCAAGTGCCTTTTGCGCTGCATTATAGGCTTCCTCATTGACAGACTCGTCCATGCCCACATTGTAGTTGGGCCCTAAAGCATAAGCCATACCCCAGTAGCACATGGCACACTCTCCGTCTTGCCTGATCGCTTCTTTGAAAGACCGGACTGCTTCTGCATGGTTAAAACCATAAGCCAATATAAGCCCCTGCTTAAAAAACCTTTGGGCATAGACGGACTCCGTGGTGATTTCCATCGTGTGATCTCCCATCCCTGTCAAAACCGGTGCCTGAAAATTTGCCTCTACCTGGCAACTGTTTAATACCCAAACACAAATTGCCGTTGTCGCTCCAATAATGATAATCACGAACTGTTTCATAATGAAATAATTTTAATTGTGCTGTGACTGAACCTGCTAACTTGAATAATTATGTATCCGTTAGACGCAAGCTTCATCACTTAGTAACCGGCCAGGCGGTAACCTGACCTTATGACCACAAATTTAGAGGGGCTGGTGCTACTCAAAGAATTTCCCAATGAGCAAAAGGTATACTCTTCATAAAATGAGGTGAACAATAGGTAGACAAAGCCCTTAAAAATGCTTTGAAGAGGATTAATAGGGTACCACTTGCCAAATTAGGACCGGGTTGAATTTGTGGGGAGACGTTAATTTTTCCTACTGTGTCTGACAGGCAGTTTGTTAATAGACCAGGATAAAATAAGCGTCAAGTTACATGTTTTATATTCTGATCCATTTGCTTCACAGGTTTTTAGCTTGGGGTGCAAAGTAGTCTTACACCAAAAAAGGAGAACCGATGATGTTTATTATTTAAAGGATTGAGAGCGACAATCTGATCAGGCGCTCTTTGGCTGGTTAAACCCGATGAGGAAATCCATGAGGTTCTCTCCGGATTCCAGGTTGAGTTTCTTACGTAACCTGTACCTGGCTGTTTTTACACTTTCAGCGGATATTCCCAGCAATGCTGATGTTTCCTTCATGCTCAGGTTTAGCCTCACCAATGCACAAAGTTTAAGGTCACTCCCGGTCAGCTCCGGAAATTCAGCTTTGAGCTGATCGAAGAAATCCTGGTGGACCTGCTCGAAAAAAAGTTTGAAGTTCTCCCAGTCTTTGTCCACCCCAATGGTGGAGTCTATCAGCCTGATAAGTTTGTTAAGATCTTTCCGCATACCTGCGTCCGCACCTTTTATGATCTTCTGTATGGCTTCTTTTAACTCCTTGATCAGTTCATTCTTCTGAATGAAGTTCATGGTGTAGGAGGTCAGCTCTTTATTTTTATAATTGAGCTCCAGTTCGAGCTCTTCTTTTCTCAACCTGGCATTTTCAAGTTCAACTTTCGACAGCTCTTCACGGGACTGGTAAAGTGCCCTGTCTTTCTTTATCCTCGTTCTCTGGTTTTTTATTACCAGGTAGGCTATCAGTAATATCAGCGCCAAACCAATAACCAGAAACCATTTAAGACTGTTGTTGAAACGGGCTTCCTGCTCCAGCAAGGCTATCTGCTGCCCCTGAAGTTCCAGTTCTTTTTCTTTCTCTACAGTTTCTATTCGGGTCTGCATATTGGCAATACGGGTGGCCATTTCTTCATTGAACAGGCTATCACGCATGGCATTGTATTTATTGGCGTAAGACAATGCCAGGGCGAATTCCCCTTTTTGCTCATAAACCAGCTTCATTCCCTGGTAGATATCTTTTAGCCACTTTTTAGATTTTATTTCCTTCGCGAAGTCTAACCCTTTTTCAAAATAAAATATGGCGCTATCATAATCATTTTTACCCAGGTAGAGATAGCCAAGGTTCTCCAGGTTTCTTGCCATACCATCCCTGTCATTGATCTCCTTGCTAATGTTAAATGAGCTGAGGAGGTGCCGGAGCGACCGCTGGTAATCTTTCTGCCTCAAAAACAACAGGCCCAGCCGGTTATTGGCTTCGGATATGCCATATTTAAAGCCATTATTCTGATGAATATTCAGTGCCTTAACCAGGTAATTGTAGGCTTCATCATATTTCCCTTCATCGAGTAGTATGGTACCTATCTTATTGTAGGTGGTGGCAATGCGATCGTATTTCTTAAGCTCTTCGAAAATATCTACCGCTTCAAAATAGTACTTCAAAGCCTTTTCGTTGTTTACCTGATCGCTAAATACGAGGCCGATATTCATGAGACAATTAGCCTGCCCCAGAGGGTCATTAATACTTTTGTAAATGACCAATCCTTCAAAAAGATATTCCAAGGCTTCTTCGTAGTTGCCGCGGGTCCAGTGCGCCACACCTATAACCCTGTTGGCAAATGCCTTGCCTTGCTCATAAGAAAGCTCCCGTGCCAGCTCCAATGCCTGCTCCCCCAATACCTCAGACTTTGACGGGTCTACAACCCAGTACTCATACCCCAGCTTATTGAGCAGGTCTACTTTAATGGTATCAGCGGCCTTATATTTATCGAGCATGTAGCTGAGGCTGTCGATGTCTTTTTGCGCATAAAGCCCGGTACATAAAACAATAAGGACAACGGTAAGAAAGTTTTTCACGGGATATTGGTTCTAACCTAAATTATGACACGGAAAATTTACGACATCAAGTTGCCTGCTCCAAATAGCAAGACAAATAATAACGTACTGAGCGCCATTTGTTTGAGGTAAGGGTCCAGTGCATGGGGTTCGGTTTTTGCTTTTACTGCCCTGCCATTAATGATAAAAAGCGGAACTGTAATTAAAAATAAAAGCTGTGTCCAGGAGCTGTATTGTAAATAGGTAAAAACCAATGCAGCAGACACTCCGGCAATCAAAAGCACCCAATGGTAAATGATGGCTTTGCTCCTCCCAATTCGTACCGGAATAGAATATTTGCCAGCTTTTTTATCTGACTCTATATCTCTGATATTATTGACATTGAGCACGGCAACCGAAAAAAGGCCGCAACTAAGCGCCGGTAATATGAGGTATGAGTCAACCTGCTGTGTAAAAAGGTAGAAAGAGCCCATGACGCCGATAAGCCCGAAAAAGATCAGTACTGACAGGTCTCCAAGTCCCATATAGCCGTAGGGCTTTCTACCGGCAGTGTAAGCCAGAGCGGCGAAGATTGCAAGTATACCTAAAACGAAGAAAAACAGAAATGCTTCGAGCTGGAAGCCAAAAGACAAGTATAGTAAAAAGATACCGCTGGCCAGGGAAAGAACTACAAATAAAAGTAAGGCTTTTCTCATGCTGCCCAGCGTTATCTGGCCGGACTGCACCATACGAGCAGGCCCTTTTCTCTCCGAACTATCGGCTCCATTTACGGTATCACCATAGTCATTGGCCAGGTTGGACAATATCTGTAACAGTATAGTGGTGAGGGCACAAAAACCAAATATACCCCAGTTGAAAGCATCCCGGGCAGCCGCTAAAAAACTGCCCATGCCTATACTTGCCAGGGCCAGAGGCAATGTCCTGAGCCTAAAGGCGCTGAGCCATGCTTTCACATTCATAATTACATTCTTTCTGGTACGTTGATCCCTAAAAGCCCCATAGCTTTGTTTATGGTTTCGGCAACTACTTTTGAGAAGGCTATCCTAAACTTTAGTGCCTGTTGGTCTTCTTCATTGAAGATTGACACCTCCTGGTAAAAACGGTTATATTCCTTCGCCAAATCATATACATACTGGGCTATGATATCCGGTGAATAGTTTGCACCGGCCTCCATAACTTTATTAGGATAGTCGTTCAGCAGGTAGATCACACTCTTTTCAATGGGGTGCAGGTTATCAAATCCGGCGATGTCCTTAGAAGTAGAATTAATTCCCAACTGGCCGGCTTTCCTTAAAATAGCAGAGATCCGTGCATGGGTATACTGAATGAATGGTCCTGTATTTCCGTGGAACTGGATCGATTCATTGGGATCAAAAAGCATGCGTTTTTTCGGATCAACCTTCAACAGAAAGTATTTCAAGGCCCCTACCCCGAGTGTTTCGTAAAGTTCTGCGGCTTGTTCCTCCGTAAAACCTTCAATTTTACCCAGCTCCTCGGTATGTTCTCTTGCCGTATCGATCATTTCCTGCATCAGGTCATCGGCATCCACCACTGTACCTTCGCGCGATTTCATTCTGCCTGTAGGCAAATCCACCATACCGTATGACAGGTGGTAACACTCTTTTGCCCACTCGTATCCCAGTTTATCAAGAATGATAAACAACACTTTGAAGTGGTACTCCTGCTCATTGCCTACAGTATATATCTGCTTGGCTATTTCAGGAAAATCCCGGAACCTCAAAATAGCGGTACCAATATCCTGTGTCATGTAAACGGAGGTGCCATCGGCCCTCAGCAACAGCTTTTGATCCAGGCCTTCGTCAGTAAGGTCAACCCATACTGACCCGTCTTCTTTTTTGAAGAAAATTCCCTCCTCAACGCCTTTCAATACCTCATCCTTACCCAGGAGGTAAGTTTCGGATTCGTAATACAATTTATCGAAGTCGACACCCATCTGATGATAGGTGACATCAAAGCCGGAGTACACCCAGCCGTTCATTTTTTGCCAAAGTGCATAGGTTTCAGGTTCTTTTTGCTCCCACTTTAGCAGCATCTCCTGAGCCTCTTTCATAATAGGCGCTTCTTTCTCCGCCTGTTCTTTTTCCATGCCCTGATCCGTGAGCTCTGCAATCTGCTTCTTATACTCCTGATCAAATTTCACATAGTAGTCACCTACCAGTTTATCACCTTTTTTACCGGCTGTTTCAGGGATTTCCCCATTTCCAAACTTCAACCAGGCCACCATGGACTTACAGATGTGAATGCCCCGATCGTTAATGATCTGCACCTTGTGTACTTTGTTGCCGTTGGCTTTCAGTATCTCCGCCACGGACCACCCCAGAAAGTTGTTTCTCAAATGGCCCAGGTGCAGTGGCTTGTTGGTGTTTGGTGATGAATATTCAATCATCACTTCCTTTCCGCTGGCCGGGAAGGAACCGTAGTTTTCAGTGCCAAGTATTGAGGTAAACACCTCTACCCAGGTGCTGTCACTCAGTAAAATGTTTAGAAATCCTTTTACAACATTAAAATCCGCTACTATTTCGGAATGTTCTTTCAGGTATTCCCCAATAGTTTTCCCGGTTTCCTCCGGGTTCTTTTTTGAAAGACGTGCATATGGGAAACACACGAAAGTATGAGATCCTTCAAATTCTTTGCGTGTAGGTTGCAGTGATATTTCCTCAGGCCTTAGTTCAGCCTGAAATAGTTCTTTAAATGCTTTTGAAATATCTTGTTGAAGGGTTTGCTCAATATTCATTCTATTTTTTAAGTTTTAAATCGTAAAGGTCTTTTCTTCTGTCCTTTAAGTTACGTACGCTACCGCTGTTATGCAGGTGTTTCAGGTCATTAAGGTCTACATCTGCAATAATAGTATTTTCTGTGTTAGGAGTACCCTCTGCAACTATAGCATTTTGCGGGAAGGCAAAATCGGAAGGTGAAAAAACTGCCGATTGCCCAAACTGGATATCCATATTTTTAACTTTAGGGAGATTACCCACACTCCCTGAAATAACCACATAACACTCATTTTCAATCGCACGGGCCTGTGAGCATATTTTCACTCTGTGGAATCCATTGTGCATATCAGTGGCAAAGGGCACAAACAGGATTTCCATCCCCTGATCAGCCAAAATCCTGCTCAGCTCGGGAAACTCCGAATCATAGCAGATCAGTATACCTATTTTGGCCGTATCGGTTTCAAATACTTTGACTCCTGAGCCACCTGTCATGCCCCAGTCGTTTCTTTCAGCGGGGGTAACATGTATTTTATATTGAGCTTCATAGCTGCCATCCCTGCGGCAGAGGTAGGAAACATTGTACAGCTTTTCATCTTCATATACAGGCATGCTACCCGCTATGATATTGATATTGTATGACAGGGCATATTCCACCATTTTGTCCCTGATCTCATCTGAGTACTGGGCCAGCTTTCTGATAGCCTTCGCCGCATTATCTTCGTTAAACTCAGACATCAGCGGGGCATTGAACAGCTCCGGAAACACCAAAAAATCAGCCTGATAGCCACTTACGGCATCTACAAAAAACTCCACATTTTCGAAAAAGGACTGCACTGAACGTACACTTCTAAGTTGCCATTGCACCACGCCTATTCTTGCTGAAGTCTTTTTGGCCCCTACCAGCTTCTCCTCCTCATCAAAGTAGATGTTGTTCCACTCTATCAGTACTGCATAAGAGCCGGAAGCTTTGTCGTAAGGGATATAGTTTTTGAGTATTTTCCTGACGTGAAAGTCATTACTCATCTGAAAGTAAAGTACAGGATCATAGATCTCCTTTTCCTTTACTTTTTGAATATACTCTTTTGGGGTATATTCATCGCTGTACTTATGATAATTGGGTATACGCCCACCTGCCACGATAGACCGCAGGTTCAGGTTTTCGCATAACTCCTTTCTGGAATCATAAAGCCTTCGCCCCAGACGCATGCCCTGATAATCAGGGTCTACGCAAACATCGATACCGTAAAGCACGTCCCCATCAGCGGTATGTGTACCGAAGTGAGAATCATCAATGATCTGCTCATAGCTGTGGCTATCTCCAAATCTGGAATAGTCTACAATAATGGAGAGGGCAAAGGCCACTACCTGACCATTGTCTTCTACACATAACTGCCCTTCCGGGAAGATATCGATAAGTCTTTTTATTTGTGATTTAAGCCAAATGTCACCCTTCATCATCGGGTAACACTTTTTCATAACCTGCACAAGCCGATCGTAATCGTCAACCTGCAGGTTACGAGTGATTAATAAATGTTGTGAATTATCTGTGTTTACTTCTGTCATATTTTATTACCATCCTAATACGTATCCAAAAATCAAAGGAGCCACAATCGTGGCGTCTGACTCTATAACATATTTAGGGGTGGTAATGTCTAGTTTCCCCCAGGTAATTTTTTCATTAGGTACTGCCCCACTGTAAGATCCATAGCTGGTAGTAGAGTCAGAGATCTGACAGAAGTAGCTCCAGAATGGTGTTTCCGTAAGCTCCATATCCTGGTACAGCATAGGCACAACGCAAATAGGGAAGTCTCCTGCTATACCCCCTCCGATCTGGAAAAAGCCGATACCTTTGTCCTCCGCATTCTTGATATACCAGTCTGCCAGATAAGTCATATATTCAATACCTGACTTCATGGTAGAAGGTTTGAGCTCTCCTTTCATGCAGTAAGAAGCGAAAATATTACCGAGTGTAGAATCTTCCCAGCCCGGCACTACCATAGGCAGGTTCTTTTTCGCTGCCTCAATCATCCAACTATTTTTAGGATCAATTTCGTAGTACTGCTCAAGTATGCCTGAATTCAGGAGCTTGAACATAAACTCATGAGGGAAATAGCGCTCACCGTTATCTTCGGCATCCTTCCATATTTTGAATATATGCTTCTGTATCCTTCTGAATGCTTCCTCTTCCGGAATACAGGTGTCCGTTACCCTGTTCAGGCCTCTTTCCAGTAGTTCCCACTCTTCCTTTGGTGTAAGGTCACGGTAATGGGGCACTCTTTCGTAATGCGAATGGGCCACGAGGTTCATTACATCCTCTTCAAGGTTTGCTCCGGTACAGGATATGATCTGTACTTTGTCCTGGCGGATCATTTCGGCCAACGACTTGCCCAGCTCACCGGTACTCATGGCCCCGGCAAGGGAGATAAGCATTTTCTTGTCTTCTGACAGGTGTTTTTTATATCCTTTGGCAGCATCTACAAGTGCTGCTGCATTAAAATGCAAATAATGTTTCTCTATGAAATCTGAAATTGGAGAATTAGCCATGTTCCAAATATTTTTAGCTTATAAATTTAATTTTTATGCTGCAAGGGCAGGAATACTTCGGCCATCATACATCTGGCACTTCCCCCGCCCAAAGCTTCTATTGTATCTAATGAACTGTGAATTATAGGGCAATGTTTTTCTATAGCACTCTTTTGAGCTTCTGTAAGCACTTCGTATGCCGCACTTGACATTACGAGGTATCTTTGGCCTGCGGTTGACCTCACCTGGAGCATATTCCCTGCAAACCGGTACTTTTGCTCTTCTTTAATGGAGATGATTTCCTTGCCCGTTTGCTCCAACGACGATAAAACCTTTTCCCGTTCAGTGCTGTCATCTATGGCTGCATCGCAAATAATGGCAAAATCTTCGGCCACACACATCATCACATTGGTGTGGTAGATCGGCACACGCTTTCCGTTCGCGGTTTGATATGCATTGAACGCGACAGGCTCATATCCGAATTTTTTACAGAATTCATCCAGCACATCGGCGTTGGTCCGGAATGACAATGCCGCGTATGCAAGCTTATTGGGCCTGTCCAGGATCATACTGCCCGTACCTTCCAGAAACCTGTCTTCATCTTCGTGAAATGAGAAATCCTCAATACCTGAAATTTTCAAATGATAGTCATTTTCCAAGGTTGCAAGTATCTCATCTCGCCTTTCCAATCTTCTGTTATGGGCATACATCGGGTAAAGCCCTACCCTTCCATCGTCGTGGAAAGATATCCAGTTGTTGGGAAAAATGGAATCAGGGGTGTCCGGCGCAGGGGTATCATCAATGACAATGACGTTTACCTGGCGCTCCCGTAATTTCTGCACCAGGGCATCAAATTCCTCCCGTGCTTTTTTTTGGGCATCCTCAGGGTGCAGATTCTCCACTATCCGCTGATAATAATTATCTACGGCAGTCTCCTCATTGTACCGGAAGTTTACCGGCCGGATCATCATTATGGTATCTGCACACTGCTTTGTTTCCATTATTCTCCTAAAAGGGAATTGGTTGTAGCTTCAAGGATCTCAAAGGCATTTTCTGCCATCTTATTTTCCGTATCCAGTGTAGGGTTTACCTCCACCATCTCCCAGGCTACAACTCTCGGGTCTTTAATCAGTCGTATATTCAATTCTTTGGCTTCCTCCACGGTAAGGCCATTGGGCACCGGGGTACCTGTACCTACCGATATTTTGGAATCCATACTATCCACATCAAAAGAAATGTAGATAATATCACAATCCTTAAGTAAGGCAAGGGTTTCATTAGCGATGGCCTCCACGCCTTTTTCCCTCACTACCTGGGTAGTAAAGTTAGTGATATTATGTTTTTCCATCAGAAACTTCTCCGGTTGCTCCAGGTCCCTGGCACTGATAAACACAACATCAGACAAATTGATTTTAGCTCCCTTACCACCAACTTCCTTCAACTGGTTCCACAGGTCTACGGTCTCACTTTTTGGGTCGTTGATCCTGCACTCCATGTTATCTATATTGCTTACCATCGCCAGCGGCATGCCGTGCATGTTGCCGGAAGGAGTAGTATATGGGGTATGCATATCAGCATGGGCATCTATCCAAATCACACCGAGCCGTTTTTTGGGGTGCGCTTTCTTGATCCCCGCTATGGAACCCGCAGCGGTAGAATGGTCTCCTGCCAATATGATCGGAAAGCTGTTCAACTTAAGCACTTTCGATACTTGTAAACAAACTCTCTCCTCCATTGTTAGAACACCATCAATAAACTTGGCGTGAGGGTGGGCATAACCATCAAAAAGAATATCGTTAACGTTCTCAACCTCCTCCGAGTCAAAGCGGGTAAAGTAATCGGATTCCAGGTCCAGACTAGCTATTTTTAGTGCATCTATGCCTAAACTGGCGCCTCTTGTACCAGCAGCTATCTCCGATTTCACTTCAATAATCCTGATATCTTTTAAAGGCAATGTTTTATTCATAAAATAGATTTATATATAATATTTCGCAGCAATGGAAATTGCTTTGCAAAGATTGCAAATTTATACCAATATTGCATTGTTCAATTAAATACTTCCAGCTTATACAGTACAGTTTATTTTTATGAAAAAATACATCGATCTTATAGAGCAAACATTCGAGTTTCCTCAGGAAGAATTCAAGGTTGTAGACAATAAACTTTATTTTAATAATGTGCCTTTAATGGACATTATAGAGAAATATGGCACACCTCTCAAGCTTACATACCTTCCTAAAATTGGTGAAAACATTAAGTATGCAAAGCAGATATTCAACAATGCGATAAAAAAGCATAACTACGACGGCACTTATACCTATTGTTATTGTACCAAGTCATCACACTTCAGTTTTGTACTTGAAGAAGCGCTGAAGCATGATATTCATATAGAGACTTCTTCGTCTTTTGATATTCCCATTGTAAGGAAGCTTTATGAAAAGGGCAAGGTGAACAAGAACACCTATGTGGTTTGCAATGGATTTAAAAGGCCTCTTTACAAGCAGTACATCAGTGATTTGCTCAACGATGGATTTAAGAACTGCATACCTGTACTGGACAACCTGCACGAGCTGAGCCACTATGAAGAGCATGTAAAGGGTGAATACAATGTAGGGATAAGGATCGCTGCCGATGAAGAGCCTAACTTTGAATTTTATACTTCCAGGCTGGGCATCAGGTATGGCGACATCAATACGCTTTACAGAGACCAAATAAAGCCCAGTAAAAAAGCTAAACTCAAGCTTCTTCACTTCTTTATCAACACAGGTATCAGAGACACTGCGTACTATTGGAGTGAACTAAGCAGGTTTATTTTCAAATACTGCGAATTGAAAAAGGAATGCCCTGAACTGGATACCATTGACATCGGCGGTGGCTTCCCGATCAAAACCTCGTTGCAGTTTGAGTTTGACTACAAATATATTGTAGAGCAGATCATAGAAAACGTAAAGTGGATCTGCGGCAAGAACAATGTACCTGTACCTAATATTTTTACTGAATTTGGTAGCTTTACCGTAGGCGAAAGTGGCGCAGTGCTTTACTCTATCATGGACCAGAAGCTACAAAACGACAAGGAGCTTTGGTATATGATCGACGGTTCTTTCATCACGCACCTTCCTGATGCCTGGGGCCTCAACCAGAAGTACATTATGCTTCCGCTTAACAAGTGGGACGGTATGTTCCACAAGGTGAACCTGGGAGGACTTACCTGCGACAGTATGGATTATTATAATTCGGAGGCGCATACCAGTGATGTGTTCTTACCGATGCTGGAAGCCGACAAAAATGATAAGCTGTATATCGGTTTCTTCCATACCGGGGCTTATCAGGAATCTTTGGGAGGCTATGGTGGTATTCAGCACTGCCTGATACCTGCTCCCAAGCACGTACTGATCGACAAAAATTCCAAAGGGGAAATAGTAACCAGTCTGTTCTCAGACGAACAGGAAAGTGAGGCTATGCTAAACTTACTGGGCTACTAGTCTTCAAATTCAATATTTTATAGCATAATCAGAGAATAACATCTTTGATTATGCTATAAACTTCCTTTTCTCATTAAACTTAGCTATTATCCAAATATAATCTCCAACGCGTCGGGTAAGTTCTGCGCTTTATAATCTGCCATTCGGCTATCGTCATTGTCCACCTGAATGGTTTTTATTCCCAGTCGTTTTGCTGGCACAAGGTCACGCTCTTTATCTCCAATCATCCAGGAAAGCCTGATATCTATATTGAATTTTGCTATGGCTTTTTCAAACATGAGTGAACCCGGCTTTCGGGAAAGGCTCTCGCTTACGGTAGGATGCCCCGGGGCAAAGTAAAAGTGATCGATCTGGTGGTTAAATGCTTTTTGCATCAATTGATGGCACTCATGCATTTGTTCCCTTGTATATATTCCCTTGGCGATACCTGATTGATTGGTAACGACTATGAGCAGGTAGCCTGCCCTCTTGAGTGAGGTAAGCGCTTCTGCCACCCCGGGAAGGATCTCAAGTTTGTCAGCAGAGTATACATAGTCAACGTAGTCCCTGTTAAGGACGCCATCTCTATCCAGAAATACACATTTATTCAAAATATTGGGATTTTTAGTGCAACAAAGATTTGCAAATCTAGTACATACAGAATAAAAACAAATTCTAAGAGTTACAGATTTAACGGGGATTTGTTATTTTTAGGCGCTTTAACCTTACCATCAACAATCAGACAGCGTGAACGACAGCTTAGTTATTATACCTACATACAATGAAAAGGAAAACATCGAATTAATTATTGATGCTGTATTTTCGCTGCCCCACAAGTTTGATATCCTTATTGTAGATGACGGTTCTCCTGACGGCACAGGCAATCTGGTAAAGGAGCTCCAGCAAAAAGACCATGACGGCAGAGTGCTGCACCTGGTGGAAAGAAAAGGCAAACAGGGTTTAGGCACGGCATACATCAGAGGGTTCAACTTTGCTCTTGAAAAGGAGTACCAGTACATTTTTGAAATGGATGCCGACTTTTCCCATAATCCAAAAGATCTTGTCCGGCTATATGAAGCCTGTGCCCATGAGGGTTATGATATGGCCGTAGGTTCCAGGTATATCAGCGGAGTTAACGTGGTCAACTGGCCCATGGGCAGGGTAATCATGAGCTATTTCGCCAGCATTTATGTCAGGTTTATCACCGGCATGCCTATACATGACACCACTGCAGGTTTTGTCTGCTTCACACGAAAGGTATTGGAGTCGATCGATCTGGAAAAGATCAAGTTCATCGGCTATGCATTCCAGATAGAGATGAAGTTTACTGCCATGAAGTACGGTTTCAGAATACTTGAGGTACCCATCATTTTCACCGACCGCACCCGTGGAAAATCAAAAATGTCAGGGTCTATATTTAAGGAAGCATTTTTTGGTGTGATCCAGCTCAAGATCGATAGCTGGTTCAAAAAATACTATGCCGACGCTGCTTAGTCGAATTTAATACTCTTTATCGCATTTATTCTGGAAATGACTGCTGTTGGGATCAGTATAATCAGACTGACTACCAACAGGGTAAGCAGGTTGAGCCCTACAATGACATCCCAGGCCCAGCCTATGGGGACATAGCTCATGTAGTAGTCAGCAGGGTTCAGTGGTATTACTTTGAAATAATACTGGATAAGGCAAACTCCTATTCCCAGTGCATTGCCCAGAAGCAACCCTTTGCCAATAAGCCGGATGCCATTGTAGGCAAAAACACTTCTTATCTGCCCATTATTGGCTCCAAGGGCTTTGAGTAAGCCGATCATTTGCGTCCTCTCCATGATGAGTATGAGTATGATGGAAATCATGTTGACACAAACCACAAAAAGGATAATTCCTAAAAATATATTTACCTGTCTGCTGATCAGGTGAAGCCAGTCGAAAACCTGAATGTATTTATCACTTATTTTTTCAACGAAAAAGTCGTAATCAACGATCTGATCCAGTGCCTTTTCGGCCTCATCCATTCTGGAAGGATCTTTTATAAACACCTCCATACCCCGCGCTACACTATCCGACCAGTTATTAAGTCGCTGGATCAACCGAAGGTCACCAATGATAATCTTGCTGTCGTAGTACTCCGATAAGTTGGTTTCATAGATCCCTACTACATCCAGCCGCCTTACCCTGGGAGGGTTCTGAAAAAAGTGTACTGTTATTTTATCACCTACTCCCAGTTTCAGTTTATCAGCGATTACCCTGCTCAGCATCACCTCTTTTGAATAGGAGTCATCTTCGAAAGATATAAATCTACCCTCCACAATATTCTCCCCAAATCTATTGAGGTCGAACCGTTTACTCACCCCTTTAAAAATGATCCCTAATACCTCCTCCTCCGTCTTTATCAGACCGGCTTTGTTGCTATACTCCTGTACATGATCGATGAAGTCGTACTTTGTATAGTTGTTGAACAATTCATTGTTAATGGAGATGGGTGCTTCTTCATAAGAATTGCCCATGGTGTACTTGGTGACCTGAAAGTGAGAACTGAAGCTATAGATCTTATCGGTTACTGTATTTTGGAAGCCCTTGAGGATCAGGAAAGAGACGATCATCACCGCAAGCCCTATACCGATACTGCCAACCGCTATTTTGTGTATGGTGGAAGAAAAGCTATCAGGCTGATTTCCGGCAATTCTTTTGGATATAAAATAAGATAGGTTCAAGAATATCGTTTAATTTTAGTCTCTTTGCGTGCAAATTAAATAATTAAGTATTGAACAGGCTCATTTTACTCTTATCATTTTTCATTGTCATCTCTTCATGTGGCCATGGGCAAACGGAAAAAAAAGCCCCGATTACACCCGGCGCATA
>NZ_SMLW01000602.1 GCF_009711405.1 Fulvivirga kasyanovii
GTCATTTAACTATTTTCAAGGTGACCCTAAATAGAGCAACGGCATATCTATTTGAAAATAAATATACTAAGTCAATTGAGCAATGTTTGCTTGGAATTAAAATATTACAAGGAGATTCTTTGCCCTATACTAAGGACTTATTGTCCGGATTGTATTTCTGCATGGGTAGGGCATATAAGGCACTTGGTAAACATGATCCCGCGCTTGAAAATTTTAAGAAATCTCTTGATCTACGAAAAAGCATTTTAGGTTCAAAGCATCCAAAAATAGAAAATGTATATGCTGAAATGGCGATAGTCTATTCTGAAAAAAAAGAGTATGAATTAGCCTTGAAATTTTTCCAAAAAGCTCTTATATCCAATATTTTAGATTTTAATGATAATTCCTTTTATGTACATCCACCTCTGGATGATTATTTGGATGGTGATGCTTTATTTGGTTCGTTAAGGGATAAAGGAAATACATTTTATAAATTATATAAACAAAAAAGTGGGTCAAAAGATTTGGAAAGTGCTCTTATATGCTTTCAACTTTGTGATCAACTTATTAATAAAAGACTTAAATCCTCTCTAAACCTCAGCGATAAGATATTTTTAGAACAGTTTGCAAAAGAAGTATATCATAATGGCATTAAGGTCAGTTTAGAGCTTTTTTCAGTCACTAACAATGTTAAGTATAGGGAACTTTCTTTCTATTTCAGCCAAAAGAGTAAAGCCAATGTGCTTTTAGAAGCTATAAATTCAAAATCAGGCAAACAGCAGAACTTGTTACCGGATAATCTAAAACAGTTAGAAGATGATTTAAATGTAGATATTTCCTATTATCAGTCATTACGTTTGCAGGCTTTGGCTAAGGAAAGCAAAATTGATTCAGTAAAAGTCAATGAATATGACGATAAACTCTTTAACCTCAACCGAAAGCTTGACTCGTTAGCCCAATCACTGGAAAAAACTTATCCAAAGTATTATGACATAAAATACAATTACGAAACCCAATCCTTAACAGAGGTTCAAAGTAAGCTTAAGAAGCAAGAAGCACTTTTGGAGTATTTCAGTACCGATGACGGTACCTACGCATTCGCTGTCAGCAAGGATACTATTATTATAGAAGAATTGCCAGCCATTACCGAGGATCAGATAAGTACGCTACAACATAGCTTAAAACCAGAATTTTTTCTTAAAAATCAGCAGAAAGCCTTTGATGCATATACTCAAGTGGCTCATAAACTTTACCAGGATCAGGTAGGGCCACTACTCAGCAACTTTCAGGGAATAAAAAAACTATACGTTATTCCCAATGGCCATTTACACCAAGTGCCATTTGAACTCTTGCTGTTCAGGAAACCAGACTCTGACCAAAAACAGCAATATAGTGAATTGCCCTACCTCATTAAGCATTATAACATCTCTTATGCATACTCAGTTACCCTTCTGTTCAAGGAGAATTTGCTACCTGACTTAAAAAGGAAATCCATGGTGCTTGCATTTGCTCCAAACTATCCGGAACAGGTAAAGGACACCGTTGATCTTCAAATATTAGGCAAGTTTCGCGACGAAGTCACACCTTTGAAATGGAACCAAGCAGAACTCCAGTCTATTAACCAATATTTTGAGGGTGAGTTCCTTCATTCGGAAATGGCTACCGAGAAGATGTTCAATGAGCGTATAAATGATTATGATATCGTTCATCTTGCCATGCATGCCTTAGTCGATGATGAAGATCCAATGAACTCTAAACTTGTTTTTAGTCATGCTACGGATAGCTTAAATGATAGCTATTTGCATAGTTTTGAGATTTACAGCAAGCATATTAATACACAACTAGCCGTCTTGAGTGCGTGCAACACAGGTAGTGGAGAGTTACATAGCGGCGAAGGACTTATGAGTCTCGCACGGGCCTTTCAATATGCAGGATGTCCTTCCGTAGTGATGAGCCATTGGCGTGTCGATGATAAATCTTCGTCAATTATCATGGGGGAATTTTACAGGTACCTTGCTGAAGGAAAGAACAAAGATGAGGCATTGAGAATGGCCAAACTTAACTACCTGGATCAGGCTTCTCCACTGGGTCAGCATCCCTTTTACTGGAACAGTTTTGTTGTCATGGGGAATATAAAACCAATTGCTCAAGATGAAAATCACAAAATTTGGCATTGGACTTTCGGGGGTATAGGATTGATATTTTTACTTGTATTGGGTACGGCAGCTTATGCAAAAAGAAAACAATAAATCCAGAACCCCAGACTGGGTTAAAAGAAGGCTTTAAGCTCACCAAGAATATAAGAAACAGGAAGGGTAGTTAACCCTTCCAATGGGTTTTACCTCAACTCTTACAATCACTCCTCCTTCAAACTATCCACAGGATTCGCCCTGATCACTTTTTGAGCATGGTAGCTTAGGGTAAGCATCGTAATTATCAGGGTGGCCATAGCGGCAATCAATGGGTTCAACCAGTTAAAGTCTGTTCTTAATACAAAGTTTTGAAGCCAGTTGTTTCCGAAGTACCAGGATACGGCTACAGATACAGCAAAGGCCATAGCAAGTAGCACCAGAAAATCCTTTACCAGAGTAAAGTAAAGCGTTAAGTGACTGGCTCCCAGAACTTTTCTGATGCCAATTTCTTTTGAACGTTGCAGCGCAGTAAATGATATCAGGCCGAAAAGCCCCAGACAGGACACTAAAATAATCAGTACTGAACCAAATACCATCAGCCTGTAAAGCCGGTCTTCCTTCCCCAGCAGGCTGTCGAGCTGCTCATCCATGAAGGTGTATTGAAACGGATAAGTTGCTCCGTAGCTTTTCCACATTTTGCCGATAGCAGCCAGTGTTTCGGATTGGTTTTGAGGACCGATGCGTATGCCCATAAACCTTCTGCCTCCGTTATAATAGGTTATGGCCAGGCTCTTCAGCGCTTCACTGGCGGATACCATGCGGAAGTTATTGACTACGCCTATAATCGTACGTTGCTCCTCATCCTTCTCCCCGGGAAATTTAAATCGTGCCCCAACAGCATCTTCCAAAGTCTCATAGCCCAGGTATTTTGCCTGATAGGCATTGATCAATATGCTTCTGTAACCACTGTCGGCTTCCACAAAGGTGCGGCCGGCTAATAGTTCAATATCCAGTGTTTCCAGGTAATTATCACTAACCTCAATAATCTGGGTAGGTACTGATTCAAATTCTCCACTGGCCTTTTCAACCATAAAGCTGAATTCATTGATCCCGCTCAGAGGTACATCATTCATTCTCGTCACACTTTCTACACCAGGTATACTGAGTAAGTCCTGTTCAAATTTTTTGATGCTGCTTCTCACGGTTTCATCACGCAAGTCAATGAGTACAAGGTTTTCCTTATCAAAGCCCAAATCTGTTTTTCTTACATAATTCACCTGGTCAATCACCACAAGCGTTGAGATGATCAGGGACACGGAAATGACCTGCTGTGCCATTACCAGGGCCTTTCTGATGCTTAAATTTCCTTGTGATGGCCTGGTGTGTACTCCTTTGAGTACCTGAGCTGCCCCTAAAGATGAAAGGTGGAACGCAGGGTAGATACCGGAAATAAATCCGATGCATACTCCGATCAGCAATATACCTCCTATCATCAAAGGATCAGTTAAGAAATTCAGGGTTAACTGCTCCCCTGTCAATTGGTTAAATACCGGGAGAATAGCCTTCGAAAAGGCAATAGCAATGAGTGAGGCAATGAGTGATGTAGAGATTGATTCAACTATAAACTGGACAGCCAGACTATAGCGGCTTGCTCCCAGTGCTTTCCTCACCCCTACTTCTTTTGCGCGTGACAGGGACTTGCTCAAGGCAAGATTCATATAGTTGAAGCCTGCGACCAAAAGCAAAAAGATCCCCACTACGGTAAATACCTGTACGTTTTGGCGACTACCGTGGGCATAAGGTTCCCATATGTATTCGGGGGCCAGGTGCAGACTGGTCAGGGGTTGAAGTATAATTTCTGCCGTACCATTCAATTCATCGAAGGTTGATTTCATATACTTCTCAAAAAAGGCTTGCCAATGGTTGTTAACATCTGCCGGTTTGAAGGTGGATGTAGTTCTCACATAAGTATAGACATGGGCGCCATACCAGGAGTCAAAATCATCGGCAGCGCTGAAATAGGTGCGGTATGAGATGATAGCATCAAGGGGTAAGTGTGTTGGTTTATTGAAATCATCGAACACCCCGGTAATGATGGCTTCCTTCCCTTCCTCAAGCCCTACCCTTTTACCCAGAGCGGATTCGGTTCCATACAGCTTTTGGGCAATAGATTTTGAGACCACTATGCTGTTGGCATGGTTGAGTGCCGTGGCCGTATCGCCTTCCAACAAGGGCACCCTGAAGACTTTGAAGTATGTAGAATCAGCAAGAAAGGCATTTTTGGTCATGATGTAATCTTCCTGTTCATTCCAGAGCAGGCCCTCATGTACTTGCAGCCCGTTATAACCAAAAAGCCTTACCGAGGCTTTGATGCCCGGGTACTCTCTTACCAAAGCTTCTCCCATAGGCCTGGGCACATTGGAGTAAATATCCTGATGGTCATCCAGTGTAAAGTCAGCCACGACCCTGTAAACGTTCTCAGCCTCGCTGATGTGTTGGTCATAGCTCAACTCGTGCGCTACATATAAAAATATCAGGAAGGCAAAGCTGATCCCTAAAGTAAGCCCCAGCACATTAATGAAAGTATACACTCTGTCTTTAAGCAGGTTCCTGATCGCTATTTTCAATAGATTGAATTTCATTTTTGGTCGTGTTGTTATTGTTGATTCGACTGCAATAAAAGGGCTTTAACAGGGCTTAAAAGACTTAAAAATAATTTGAGACTAATTAATTTAGCTTGAAGCAGCGCCTTTAGCAAGGTTTTTTTTGAATTGTGACGGTGTTATTCCGGTATACTCCTTGAACAATCTGTTGAAGGAAGCTTTGGAGTTGAAGCCGGATTGATAGGCCAACTCCATGAGGGTGGCCTTTGGGTCTGCTTCTGTACTGACCAAACGTTTAAATTCCCTGACTCTATATTCGTTTATAAAGTCATTGAAATTCCTCCCCATGTTTTTGTTGATAAAATTCGATAGTTCGGCCAGCTTTAACCCGGTTGTTTCTGCCAGATCATGCAGTGTGAGTTCCGGGTTGAGGTATGCTTTGTCCGTTTGCATAGCTACTTTGAGCTTTCTCTTTACTTCTTCTTCATAGTTCACTGATTCCTGAATTTGCTCAACCTCCCTGCCTATAGTCTGAGATTTTAGAGGTGGCTTAATGTGAAAAAATGAAATGAGAATAAAGTATAGTCCGGCTGTTGCCTGAAATATGACCATGATCTGGTGGTTTTGCAGGTTAGTCATGGGAAGCATTAGCCGTAAAACCAACAGGAAAGCAGTTCCAGTCATCAGAACTTTGAGATAATGATCACCATAGATCACTTTACTTTTACTGAGTAAAGAAGTCCTGTAGGCCTCTGTACAGCTCAACCACTGGTAGACGCTCAATTGTATCAGGTATAGTGCATCAAATATCCCGGTCACCATCTTAACAGGAATCAGCGGGTAGGCGGCAAGCCATAGTAAAGGAATGCTAAAATGGACGAGGGCTTCTCCGGAAACTGTAGAAATTCTTTGAGTTCGTGTGAACAGGTAAAAAGAGGGCCATATCAGTAGGCTAAGCAGCTCATGAAATATTATGGGGGATTTAATCGTTGTTGTGGTTATGGCCAGTGAGAGGCAAATGCCACATACCCCAAAAAACATCTGCACCGGTCTGTTTCTTTGCGAAATGAGGATCAACAGGCTGAAAATTCCGAGATACCCTGAAATGACCAAGAGTATTAAGCTCGAAACCGAGATTGAGATGTTATGATCAAACCCCATACCTTGCTAAGATAATTGATTTAGCTTAAACCTGGGGTTTGTATAGAGTTTTCCAGGTTCAACACCTTCTTAAAATCAATAAAAACGCAGAGTCCCACTTATAACAGTTTGAGTGAGGCTCTGCTATTAAGGGCTTACTCCATCAAGAGAGGGTATCCAATATAGCCGCGCTTAAATGCTCCGAAGACCGAACGTATGCGTAATTGGGGTTAACGGTAGCACCTACTTTTTTCTTCTCCATTTCAGCGGTATAAGCCAGGTCCAATGCCTTGCAGTTCAGGCTTTTTGCACGTATTACGGTCTGATATAATATCTGCTTGTAAACATTGTGCTCATACAAAGACCCATAGTCCAGCCCTACGATCAGGGCGTGGTAGTTGTCTTGATTAATAAAGCTGAACATTACAGCAACAGGCTTTTGCGGGTCAGATTTAAGAAATAGTTGGATGACATCGTAGGACTCATTTTCGCACATCATATCAAAAACCTCTCTCGGTAGCTTGAAAACATTCAGGTCACAGGCTTTTTGCTGAACTGCGCTGTATAACTCGTAGCAGTATTGGTTCTGCGCTTCGGTTGAGGGCTTGTCAAAGCTTACCAAAAACCGGTCTTCATAAGCCAGTATTTCTTTTCTCAGGCTATACCGGTACTTCTGCCCCAGTGAGGACAGGTAAGCTTTCTGATCCGGCCAGTTCAGGTCATGGATATCGCAGTTATCGGGCAGACGAAGCTCCACAAGGCCAAGGTCGAGCATGGTATTTTTAAGTTCTGTATGTTCTGCCTCACTAAACTCGCGCAACATCAGGGCCGAGGCTCCTGCGGCATCGGCCGTCTTTTGCATTTGTTCGATGAGCATCTCCAGGGCGGTATGCCAATGGCTATGATTTTTATCTACAAAAACACCACTCCCCTTACTGAACAGGGTTCCGGTCATAACGATTTTGGAGGTAAGGTAATAGGGGTCTTCCATCCGCTCCTCTTCTATTTTCCTTGATACTTCTGCGCTGGAAAACATGTCTTCTTTAATTAACCCAACTGTAAAGCAGGCCATCAACACAGTAACCCCATTTGTATCCTTTATGGTATAGTAATTAAACTGCCAACGATTCTCCGCAGCAGAATTTGATTGATTAAATATACTTTCCAGTTGCGCCAGGTTGCTGTAGGTTAAAGTACCGTGTTGCCGGAAATGCTTTTCCCAATCATTTTTATCCAATTCCAATATTGAGTGATGCAACGCTGCCTGGAGCTTTTGGCTTGACGGCTTCTCAGCTTGTACGCTGTCACTGGTCTCAATCTCTATTTTAGGGAGTTTAAATGCCTTTGCAACTTCATCCAGACTGCTACCTTCCTCAATTATACCACGAACATACTCCTCCTGCAAAATATGCAGCATGGCTGAAATGTCTTCTTTGCTCAATTGCCTGTTGATCATAAACCTGAGCCCGCTTTTTTTCATGGGAACGGCTGGAAAACCCGCGGCATTGATAAAAAAGCCTCTTTGCTTCATTCTTCCAATGATATTGTATGTAATCCGGGGAAGCCCGACCGGGATAAAAAACAGTGGTGAATCGCTTACTTTATACTGTGGAAGTTTTAGCTGCTCCAGCAGTTCGTTGGTGTATTCCACCTTCTCTTTAAGGTCATTTTGATAGTCTGTGATATCAGCAGAAAGATGCAGTTTGGCAGAAGCCAAGGCGCCACCAAGCATCGGAGGCTGAATGGGCCCGGAAAATATGAGTGTGCTGCCACAATTCCTGACTTTGCGCCTCATCTCTTCGTTGGGAAACACAATGCAGCCCCCCGAAGAAGCAAAGGATTTGTTTAGCGATGTAGCCAGTACCATTTTGTCGTGGTGTGCAATTTTGCTACGAACTAGCCCTACCCCGTTCTTCCCTGTCCAACCCATGCCATGTGCATCGTCGATATAGAGGTGAAATTGTTTGTACGTATTAAGCAGGGACTCTATCTTATCCAGGGGTGCGAAATCGCCATACATAGAATACACCCCATCAGCCAGATACCAGATCTTTTCATGTTTACCACGTAGCATCCTGATCTTATTTTCAAGGCTTTCCATATCATTGTGTGGAATAACAAAAGTTTGAACACCTCTGGACTTGAGGATCTGCACCGTCATTTGCACACTGGAGTGTACTTGCAAATCAATTATAACGGCATCATTGTCTCCTATGATGACCGGCATGGTAGCCAGGTGCCCCAACGTTGTGCTGGCACTTACGATTACGGGTTTTTCAAACATTTGCTCCAGTGCCTGTTCCAGCTCTTCATAAAGCCCCAGTGAGAGATAAGTTCTTGAAGTGGAAAACTGGGTTCCATAGCGTTGCAGCGCTCCTAAAACTCCCTCCTTAATGGCTGAGTGAAATTCGAGCCCCAGGTAGCTACACGACCCGAAATTCACCAGGGAGCTGTCTTCTATCTGTATTTTTGAATTTGATATTTCCTCATTGGAAGTAAAATGTTGGATTACCCCTTTATCAATCGCGTTTTCTATAATGTCATCTAAGGTGTCAACGTAGTTTGCCATGCTTTTTAATGCTTTGTTAATGTAATTACCTATATGACAGTCAGGAAGGATTAAACTATACCCAGGGTCGATTATTTTTTTTTGAGTAGTTAATACTTGTTTTCAGGGTGAGCAGGACGGGTCTGCCCACCCTGAACCTTTATGGATTATCAGGTTGCTGCAATAACGTTACCTGATGCAGGTTATCCTCCGGCTTTCTATCGATGAGCTTATGGAGTGGATCAATTCCTGCCCGGGTTGGCTTCTGATTTACCGTAATTTCCAACTCTGTATGCTCACCGGTTATGAAGTGTTTTTTCTGATAGATCAACTCTTCTCCGGCATAGATACCTATATCAATCCAATCGCTAATAGCCAGCGCGCTCTCGTTCCCTAAGCTATCAGTACTATACTTTTGCGCTTCAAGGCTAAGCTTCACATGGTATTGGCCTGCATTGGTTCTTTCGTATGTGGCTTCATTGGTTTTCAATTTATAAATGGTTATCCTTTCAAACAGGTCTTTAATAACATATTGTAAACTATCGGGAGTAACCCGTCTGAAACACCCCAGCAGGTCGCGAGTAGTCGGATACCTGGGCAATGGTTTTTGAAAGCCATTCCAATCCGTTAAAAACCGTCTCAAGGCATTATTAACACTATCCTCTGAGATATAATCCATCAGGGTATGCATGTTGATCAGTCCCTTCCCGTAGTGGATATAATCCTGCCCTGACTCAACCAGGGCCAAGGGCATTTCGCGGCTTCGCTCCCTGGACCGGCCTTTGAGGTAGCTCTCTCTTTGTAACTTCAAAAGTTGCTCAACCTGAGCCTCCGGGAATGTCTCCCTGAATACCATTAAAGCCGCATATTGCGAGAGCGTTTCGGATAGCATGGCCATCCCCTGCACATTGGCCGGATTCACCTGATGTCCCCACCATTGATGGGCCACTTCATGGGCTGTTACATAAAAAGCCATATCTATATCTTCCTGGTCATTAATATCCAGAATGAAGCCCATTCCTTCGGAAAACGGAATTGTATTGGGAAATGATTGTGCCCTGTTTTTATATAGGGTTGACTCTAATATTCTCAGTTGACGATACTGATACGGGCCAAAATGTTTGGAGTAATAGTCCAGAGATTTCTTCATGCCGTCCATCATCCGCTCGAGATTGTATTCATGGCCTTTGTGGTAATAAATTTCCAGGTCAACCTTGTCTCCCAAAGCATCATTTGAAGGCACCCAATAGTCTTTCAAAACCTCATAACGTGCTGAAACTACGGAATAGAAGTTGGACATGGACTTGTCCATTTTGTAGTGAAAGTAACGGCGGCTTCCCTCCTTCCATTCCTTCTTCAAATATCCGGGCACTATAGCCGTTTGGCTGGTGTCGGTTCTGATCACCATTTCAAAATTGATCTCCTCCCCGTCTCCGCCGGCTTTCCCATCCAGTACAGCTATGGGGTCATCTATTTTGGCGCTTCTTACCTTCGGTGCCAGACCTAATTCACGGCGAACATGGTCATCATCCAACTCAATATCTTCATTGTACCCTAGGGTTGGCAAGTGGGAATTATCAAAAAAAGTACCGTTATAGACTACATGTGTATCGCTGTTTTCTGTAAAGCCTGTGGTGGTAAAGGTTTGCCTGAAAGCCATTTTGAGCGAATCACCGGGGTGTAGCGGGTGGTTCAACTCATAGATATAGTAGCTGAAAGGTTCGTATTTATTGTTTAGGGTAGCACCACCTTCCATGTCAAGGTATTCAAGCGCTACCTGGCCATTCGGCAATTTCTGAATATGGATTTCATTTATAGCCTGGTTGTGCCGGTTGGCAAGTACATAATATCCTTCAATCGTATAATCCCTTTCATAAGGAAAAAGGTCAATGTGCAGATTAACATCTACAATTTTGGGCTGAGGCATATTCTTGTACCGCTTGAGGGTTCTCTCATAATCTGCCCGCAGTGCATTTTGGGCCGGTTCGGGAAGGTAGCTATTGAGAATGTTGGTGTTGTAAAAAATAAAGCCACCGGTTAGCAAAAATACGATCACCGAGACACCAGACACTTGTAAAAGAGGCCTGGTCAACCTTGGTCTGCTTAGTTTCCATCTTTTGAGTAGCCGTGTTTCCGTTCCCCTGACTGACAAAATGATAGCAACTATGAAAAGCAATGTGGAAAACGCGAGCCAATAAAGTTTGAACCATAAATACGGCTCGAGGAAATGGCCATATCCGTTCATGGCTGAGTATCTCCCCAGATCTCCTGCGGCAAACGTGTACAGACCGTGATTGAAGCCCGTTACCTGTAGCATAATGGAGGATGCAAAAACAAACGCCACCACTATCAGATGTGCCAGGAATTTATGATTGACCAATACCTGAAAGAAAAAGCTGACAATGGTGAGGAAGAATAGGAATGGAAAGATCTCACCAAAGAAGCCGATGAAGTAAACATCAAGTTCATAATGGTAGTATCCGCTAAAAGTCTGGTAACCAATGCCCGCCAGGATCATAGCCACTATGAGCACTACATAGCTGAGGATGAGTCCGATAAACTTACCTGTGAGATTTACTGTATCTGATACCGGCAAGGCGTCATATATTCCATTGGCCCGGGCATCACGCTCCTGCCAGACCAGCTCTCCGGAATAAAATAGAATAATTGCCAGAAAGAACAATATGGTATTTTCCATCAGCTCACCCACCAGGATATCTGTAGTAGGGTAACTGTCAACGCCGTACACTGTACCCAAATTAAAGGGCGTGATAATCAGTATGCACATACCGCAAAGTACTATGGCCCAAAATGGTATGCTTTTTACTATAAACCTGAAATTGAATAAAGCGTGGTGCAGGAGTTGAATCAAATCAGCCCGGATACCGGCTCTGACAGTAACCGCAGGAATTTCCTTTAAGGTGTTACTTGCTAAAGGCGTACCGGCCCCTCTGCCTGCCCTTTGTCGCCTCTTTTTGGAGGCTTTGTCCCTGACTACCTGAAAGTTAAAGGCATAATACCCAATGATTAACGCGCCAACACCAATAGCACACCACAGTAAGCGGTTGTAAAGCAGTACATCATCCATAGGAACCATCATGCTGTTGCGCTCCGCCATAGTCCAAAAAGCGGTTACTATTCTGATGGTCTGAAAGGTGAAAGGTTCAATGAGTGCCGTTACAAACAGGTCATCATTCTTAACCGCAAGGTTCATGGCCACCAGGTAAGCCATGAGAAAAAAGAAGCCCTGGGTATAAACTACAATGAGCTTGCGGCTCAGTGCCCCACTAATGAAAAATAATGCTCCCCCAAAAAACAAGGTGGGCAATACCAGGTAAAGAAAAGGTTGAAGGTAATGCCATAACTCAAAGGCAGATAGCTCATTGGCTTTATGCCACGGCATGATGTCGCCCACGATCATACCCAAAGGCAAGCCGCTGAAAATCAATACCAGTACCACAAAAGACCCCAGGAACCGTCCCAGCAAATAATCCTTTTTGGTTATGGGATTGACGAATATCAATGACTCCATCTGATGATCAAAATCCCTCAATACGGCTACGCCCATGATCATAGATACTACCATCATAAAAAGAGCGGAGACAATGCCCATGGTACGGGCAATTATCAATGGGGCATTTCTATGTAGGGGATGTAGTTCACCTTCAAAAAGAAAATCTACTGCTATGACTGAAAAGAAAAAGAGTATGAAGAAGTAAATATAGGTATCAGGCCGCCTTGACCTGTACTGTATTTCGAATCTGAATATTTCGTATAACATGATTGTGTTTTGATAATTTTTGCTCCTAATGACGCAGAGTCCTCTGCGAGATCTGCAACTGACTCTGCTGGGAAGTAATTGTTTTTATTTTTTGCTTGTAATGTCTTAGAGTCCCTTTTCATGACATTCTGCTCGGAAGTGCTGGGAATGTACAGTCCACTGTTTAGGTTTACAGTCTATAGTCTACATTCACCGTTTACCTCTTTACCGAATACTGATTACTACTTTACTTTTCCATCGATCACCGGTCACCGAAAATCCTGGAGAAGTACACATCGCTTAGTTCAGCTTCAACAGGTTCAAAGCCCTGACCGGGATCACCTTCACTATAAATGTGGATTACCGGTTTTCCCTGAAGCAATCGCTCAGAGATCACTTCATGCTCTTTTTTATAGGCATCTAGCTCACTTTTATAGATGATCTTTCTGTAAATTTTGCCTTGAACTTCTTTTATGGCTTCCTGTGGACTCCCGGTGAGCAGTACTTCACCTTTGTTGATAATGGCCATCTGAGTGCACAATTCTTTCACATCTTCAACAATGTGAGTGGAGAGTATCACGATTGCATTTTCGCCCACTTCACATAGCACATTGTGAAAGCGGTTCCTTTCGGCTGGGTCAAGTCCGGCCGTAGGTTCATCTACAATGATCAGTTTTGGGTTGGCAAGCAGTGCCTGAGCTATCCCAAAGCGCTGTTTCATGCCACCGGAATAGCCTCCAAGGTTCTTTTTCCTGGCCTCATACAGGTTTGTTTTGTGAAGAAGGGCCTTTACTACTTCCCTCCTTTCCCCAGCGTTGGTTAACCCTTTCAGCACTGCCAGGTGATCCAGCAATACTTCTGCAGATATTTTAGGATACACTCCAAACTCCTGCGGGAGGTAGCCCAGCATCTTTCTCACTTCCTGCTTTTGGGTAAGTACATCCAGCTCACCTAATTTAACAGACCCTCCATCAGGCTCCTGCAAAGTGGCAATAGTTCTCATTAATGAGGATTTTCCGGCCCCGTTAGGCCCCAGCAGGCCAAACATACCCGCTGAAATTTCCAATGATACATTCTTTAGTGCCCTTACCCCGTTGGAATAGGTTTTTGACACATTGGTAATTGATAGATTATTCATAGTTCGATTCGTTTGCCCCAACATTAGCAGTAAAATCACTCAGCTCTGAGGATGTGTTACAGACGACCAGCCGTAGCTTTTAGAAAGCGCTGCGCACATCATTAAGTGCTTTAACCCCGGTCTGACGAACGTTCGTCCCAGCCTCAGGTATGTCTGTCAACATGTTTGCTCGGCATATATTACTTGGCTATTATTGAACCATGATATTGAATGTGACAAAGGGCAAACGACTTATAAAGAGGTATCGCTATTGGTTAATGGCAATGGCGATGATTGTTATACTTATATTTCTTGAAAGTGACCTGGAGGAGCCTTTCTTCTCTTTTTTGGCTTTTATCTTTTTTGGACTCATCGCATTTTGGGTGGCCCGATGGCTGTTCAATCAGATCAAGTCTACCTTAAAACTGAAAAAAGACAAGGCAAATACGGAATTGCTGCACTTGCAGAGCCAGGTCAATCCTCATTTCTTTTTTAATACGCTGAATAACCTTTATGGCCTGATGGACAAAGATGTTGGCAGAGCCAAAAGTATGGTGCTTAAGCTTTCAGACATGATGCGGTACAGTATATACGATGGTCAAAAGGGACTGGTGTTACTGGAGCAGGAGGTTGAATATTTAAATAATTACATTGAACTGCACAAAGCACGGTACCACAAAAAGATCGACATCCGGTTTACCTGTCATATTCAGACGGAAGGTGTTGAGGTAGTGCCCCTGATGTTCATTATTTTACTTGAAAATGCTTTCAAACATGGGGTGGAAAACCTTCGGGAGGAAGCTTATATTCAAATGAGCCTGATCGCTAATGAAAACGAGGTTAGTTTTGCGGTGGAGAATAACTTTGATTTGGAAGAGGCCTCTTCTGCCCATGGAATAGGTATCAAAAACCTGAAAAGGAGGCTGCAACTTGCCTATCCTAAGCGTCATTCTCTAAAATTGAAAACGCTCAACGATATATACAAAGCACAACTTACGCTAAAGCTGACATGATCAAATACATAATCATAGACGATGAACACATTGCACATGATGTCATTAAGGGGTATTGCGATATGCTTCCGGATATGAAGTTTCAGCAGAGTTGTTACGATGCGCTGGAGGCTATTCAATACTTAAACCAGCACACCATAGACCTTATATTTCTGGATTTGAATATGCCAAAGCTCAAGGGCTTTGACTTTCTGAAAACCCTTACCACACCCCCAAAGGTCATTGTAACTACAGCCTACAGCGAGTTTGCGCTTGAAGGGTATGAACTCAATGTTTCTGACTATCTCCTAAAGCCTTTCAGCTTCGAACGGTTTCTCAAGGCTATCAACAAAACGTTTGTCACCCCAAAACACTCCTCTCCCACTCTGCATGCTGATAATGCTTCTAAAACCACTCAAGAGCGGATTTTTATCCAGAGCGACAATAAGTATGTGCAGGTAATCATTGAGGATATTCTTTACATTGAAGCTTCCGGAAATTACTGCAAAGTGGTGACTCAGGAAGGTACCATAATAACCCGGGACAAAATCTCTAACCTGATCACCATACTCCCCGTAACGGACTTTATTCAGGTACACCGGTCGTTCGTAGTGGCAGCACAACACATCAAAAGTATAGAAGGCAATATGATCCACATCGGAGGCTCTACGGTGCCTGTAGGGAAAGTTTATAAGATGAATGTTAGCAGGTTGCTGGGGCTATAACAACCCGCGATAGATAAGATAAATGAGAGCATTGAAGTTTGTTATGCATTAGACTATGCTTACAATGAATTATGCCTTAGGTTTGCGGCTTATTTTTAAATCATTAAAACACTTGATAATTACAGATGATAGCCATTGTATCTCCTGCCAAAACGTTAGATTTTGAAACTGAGCATAGCCATCAGCATACACTTCCAAGGTTTCAAAAGGAAGCACTTGAACTGATACATGAACTCAAAAAGCAATCTGAGGAAAACATTGCTGAGTTAATGTCTATCAGCGATAAGCTGGCTCAACTCAATGTGGAGAGGTATCATAACTTTACTAAAAAGAAAGACCCGGTACATGCTAAACATGCCATATTTGCTTTCCAGGGCGATGTCTATCAAGGGCTACAGGCTGAGACTTTTAATGAGGACGAACTTGAGTACAGCCAAAAGCATTTCAGAATACTTTCCGGTTTGTATGGGCTCATCCGGCCGCTGGATCTTATTCAACCCTACAGGCTTGAAATGGGTACCAGACTTAATGTAGGTGAGCACGCTAACCTCTATGAGTACTGGCAGCATAAAATTGCAAAGCAGCTCAACAAAGACTTGAAGGCTCAAGGTGATAATCTTCTAATTAATCTGGCCTCCAATGAATACTTTAAGTCTGTGGATACCAAGCAACTTAAAGCAAAGGTTATTGATGTGGACTTTAAGGACCACAAGAATGGCGAGTACAAAATCATTTCATTTTATGCCAAAAAGGCTCGTGGTCTCATGAGCCGATTTATCATCAAAAACCAGCCTACAACGGTAGAGGAGCTTAAAGCTTTTGATTATGAGGGGTACTACTATGATGATAAGAATTCTACGGAGGATTTGCTGGCGTTTAAGAGAGGGTGATTAGATTACTGAGGCTATCACGAGGTCTTTTAAGACGTTAAATATTTTTTAAATTAATTATTGTGTTTATCCCCATAATCAAACAGCATAAGAAATGGCCGATCTATATAAAAATAAATATAGAATTGCCTCTACACGTCTTCCTGGCTGGGATTACGGGTGGAACGCAGCATATTTTGTAACGATCTGCACAAAAAATCGGACCCATTGGTTTGGCAGGATTGTAAAAACGAAGGACCTCAATTCCCAACAAATGCAATTATCCGAAATGGGACAAATTGCCAATCGGTGTTGGTTGGAAATCCCTGAACATTTTCCGTTTGTAAAATTGGGCAATCATGTTGTTATGCCTAATCATGTGCATGGGATCATTATTATTGATAAACCGGATATGGATTCTGTAGGGGCGCAAAATTTTGCGCCTCTACAGAATCCATACACCATAACCACCCCAAAAAACAAATTCGGCCCACAATCCCAAAACCTGGCATCCATTGTACGCGGTTTTAAAATCGGTGTCACCAAAAATTCCCGACTGATCAATCAGAATTTTGCCTGGCAATCCCGGTATCATGATCATATCATCCGAAATCAAAGATCGTTTGACAATATTTCACAATACATTATCGATAATCCATTGAAATGGAAAGAGGACAGGTTTTATACCTTGTAAAAAAGATAGAATTTATTCCAATGCCTTACCATGACTCTGCGTCATACAAAAAGCAAACACGAAATACCTATTGTTCCTTACCAAAAGACGGATCTGTTACCTCACTGCCCTTATTCCTTTTGAAAATACCTGTCACTCCTTTTACACTTGACCTGATGGTATTTTTTCCGGCATCTTTTATTGCAGTCATTACACTCGTAACAACCTTTCCTGATGATTCAAGGACCAGATTTTTCAATAGTGCGGAGGCGGTAATGAATGAATTCTTTCTAATGGTCTTACGATCTGCAATGTCCCATGAACCGCAATAGCGCTGGGTTACGATGCCTACGCGCAAGGTCAGGAAAGCGTTGGTAGAGCCTTCCAGCAGGCTATCGGTGACTATATGGGCAGCATGACCTATAACAGGCAGCGATCTGCCGGGGCTGCGGAGTACGGCATTTATGATGGGTTCTATTTGGCGGGTGATATCAATTTCGTCTAATTCAGACGCAATAAGCGCAGTAGCTCCTACATTACCATAAAGTTTAACCATGTCTCTTAGCGACGGCCTTTGCCAGTAAATATGCGCCACTTTCCAGATCATCCTGCTTTGGGTGATGAATACTGTCAGGGCATCAAGCTTTCCATTTTGCGAAATGGCCGTAGTAAAAAATACGCTTTTGGCAGTTTGCTTTATCACATCCTGGGCTTCCTTGTTGAGCAGCTCCAGCGCCTGCTTCATGCCTTCTTCGGTATTTACATTGAAGCCGGCTTTCCTGACCAGTTTGTTCCTGGCCAGGCGGCTTTTGAGGATCGTGTGGTATTGGGCTTCATCTTCATAGTTGTCGGGAAAAGCCACTGATTTGGGTAGTCGCGCAATCAGGACAAAGGGGATGAGCAATAAAAGGAAAATAGTAACGCTAATAAACCCTGTAACCAGCCAGGCGAGGGTTACATTGATAGTGGTCAGGTTGGCGTGAAAGGCTATGATCTGGTTGACAGCGAACAGCACAAAGCCAAGGATAAACGCCAATGAAACCAGTAAGCCAATTTTCTTTAAGCTTTTCATATTGTTTTAGACAGCGAAAATGGTTAAAAGGTTTCAAACCAGCTCAACAACCTCAATGTAGACCAGTCAACAAGGGAGGAAAAATAAACTAATCTCCTTGCCAAATGGTTATAAATTTCGCACCATGCAACTGTATAAGCACAAAATTTTCATCCATGACCAGCGAGGCACTTACAGAATATATTCACAATGTACTGATCACCATCCATGAAAACATCAGAGAAACCAGCGACCGCAAAGGCTGGGCTGATGAAGAAGAACTAACCCACATCGAAAGCCGCCTGCTGACCTACAATGAGGTGCTGCAGACCTTTAAGATCATAGCCCGTGAGATGGATTTGCCGGAGAGGGAGTTGGGGTTGTGAGAGATATCCTCACAACCCATCATAATACCTAAAAAAACTACATTCCTCAATGATCTGAGAGTAGAACTTCGTTGATTGATATTCCCTTTTTAGCTTCTGAAAGCTCTTTTTATAAGGCAGTTCTTCTGCACCAGCTTCTCCTTTGTAGTACCAATACCTGTTTGTCGTTTGGTTGTACATCTGGTTGAGCTCGCATTTGGCCATCATGTATAAGCATCTGGCGTTGAGTTCTTTATCGGTTGAGTTTTCAATTACTTTTTGATAGTGCTTATAGGCGTTTTCGGCGAGGTGGTAATCGGTCCTTTTTTTTCCTTCCACATAGTTGAGATTATAGCCTTCCCGGTCTCTGATGTACTCTTCTGAGGTACGGTCTCCGGAGCGGTAAGGGAAAAAGTCATAATTGCAGCAATTGCCATCACCGGTCAATGTACCGCGGAAATAGCCGGTATTGGAGACGTTGAAGTAATAGTTGGCCAACAGGTAGTGTGATAGTTTGCGCTTCCACTGTTTGGTGTCTTGGGTCATGGAGTCCAGCTTCAACAAATTAAGAGCAAGGTCGGCTTTGCTGAAGGTGGGTTTTATGAAAGAATAAACCGATGCCAGGAATACGGAATCTTCCATTACTTCAAGTTCATCACACCCGAAGCACTCCATAATGTTGTTGCTAAATACTCTTGCTGAAACGAAATTGGCTATCCCCTCTCCCGGCTGGGCACTTACCGGGTTATTCTCCAGGTATGGCAATGCCTTACCCGGCTGAGCGTGCAACAGATAATAGCTGCCTTTAATAAATTTGATATATGCAGCTAATGAGTGCGCCCCGGTTGTAGACTGCGTACGGGCTATAAGCTGTTTTTCAAAGCCGTTGTATATTCCCTGCCCTGCCAGCTTTTCAAAATCCTCGATAAGCTCCAGAGAGTTAACATAGCGAAGTTTGTCAATGTCATTATGGGTCAGAAAAGCCTTAGCCAGTTGTCCGTTTTTGTAATATAAATGACCAGCCTGATCCTGAATTAAGTGTTTCCAGTTTTGTTTTGTAAGGTAGTAATAAGAATCTGTATTGAGATCGCTAAGTATTCCTGCAAGGTAAGCTTCCTCTTTAGGGCCGATGGATTTCCATGAAAATACCTCATAAACATGCTTGAGAGAGTTGACCTGAGCAGTATAAGTTTTGGATTTTACTCCGTCCAGTTTGCTTTTGGCCGTTGGTATGTTGTTTTGTAAAAAGGAAAGATAGGAATCAGCCAGCAGCCAGAAATCCTTATTCTGGGTGTTCTTATTGTTATAGATAGTAGTGGCTAATTGTTGAAGCTCTTTCACTTGTGCAAGTTCATCGCTTTTGAGACGAGGTAAAATAATATCCGAAAGGCCCACGTTGGTTGGCCATGCTTCACGCTCAATACCGTTGAGTGCCCTTACAAAAAGCAGTTCCAGTTTCTTGTCGTTGGGTGAGACAGCCAACAGTTCACGTAAACCGCCAAGCTCTTCAGTGAAATCCCTGAGGCTTTTGATGGTAATGTAGGTGGCCTGATCATCATTTCCCTTAAAATAGGACTTACCCTCGGCTCCCTTGTCTACACAAAATTTGTAGCTCAGATAAGCGGAAGGTTTGCGGTCAACGCTGTGTTCAAATACTGTCAGGAACATATAGGCCGCGTGTTCATAGTCCTGTAATGAGTAGTGGCATCCGGCAACCTGGTCAAGAAGATAATAATCTATTTCACTTGAAGGGGCTTTAGCGGCTCCATGGTTATTGAAAAAGTCTATGGCTTCCTGGTATTGATCGGAGTAATGCAAAATTCTGATAATCTGGTACGCATACCTGGCTTTGAGTTGGTCATTTGTCTCCTCCTGGTACTTCGACATGCCCTCATTCAACAAATTAGTAATATCCGAAGGCGATGATTTTTTGATCTGGTTGTACTGCCATGAGTATTCTGCCCTGTAAGCAAAAGTCTCGCTGCATTTTCTGGCAAAATCCATATAGGCTTTGGCATCCTTCTCCAATGCTCCCTGCTTTCCTGCCCAGGCGCTTTGAAACTCAGCCTGGGTTTTGGCAAACAAAGCTTTTGTCACGTCCTCAGCCGACCAGCCGGAAAGTAGTTCCTGCCATTGGGCAATGTTGCCTGAATGGATGTCAACAACCTGCTCACCATCCATACCTTCATAAAACGTATTGCTTTCGTCTCGAAGGAACGGATAATAAGCCTTATTGGAAATATTGGATTGATAAAACAGGTTATAGAAGAAATACAGGTCGCTATCCGGTGCCCAACCGCAGGTTAATGCGGCTTTTGACACCAATAACAGGAGCATAACAGAGAGAAAGCGCTTCATAGTTTTTCGAGGAGTTTGGCCAAATCTACTTGTTTTAGTACGTCATCGTCAAGATGATACAAAATAATATTATTAAGTTGGAGTTCACTATGCTTCACAATGGAATAGGAATCTAAAATTTCATCTACGCCACTTTCTTCCAGCTTCAGCCGGTAGCCTTTCGAAAGATAAAACCCATGGTAAAGCGTGTCACGGGTAACTTCAAATAAATGACTATCCAATTGTCTGAAATGTAGCTTGTCTTGCTTTAAGGCTTCCGGCCTAGATTTATTCACCAGCCGTATTTGTCCCCTGTTATTTTTAATTACAGTTTGAGAAAACAGCGGCAGGGCTACATCCAGCTTTAAGGGATATGTGGTAGTATTATGAATATAGTCATCTACAATATCAGACTGAATAATGGAATTTTGCTGTTCATCTTTCAGATTGCCCATATTGTACAGCATCAGTACACCAGTCTTTGTGGGGGGTACACCGGTCTTGTCTTTATACTTGATCTGGTGCAAACGAATGGTTGGTACTACATCCAGGTCCCGGCTCAGCATGCGGATCAACTCGAAGTACTTGTCTCTGGTGGTTTCCGACCAATCGCAGTCCAGTTGAATCGTTTTGAGTTTTCTGCCAAAGTGGTGCAGGCTGATCTCGTCAACCAGCCCCACAATCTGTTCACTGAGCCGATCGAGATCAATATGACCCTTGAATGACCTGTTCGTGATAAAAACCACGGGCACAATATCATATGCTTTAAAAGCACTGTCTACCTTGTTAAGCACGTAAACCGGATAAACACCTTTATCTGTCCTGTCTACATCAAAATAGTGCATGTAAAGGGTGTTGTCTATCCTGGAATGATCCAGAGCTGAGGAAATGGCAGGATTATGTTCTGCATTATATTTCCAATGATAAAATGAAATGGTGGATTCCTGCCTATCGGTGCAGCCGGAAAGGAAAATAATAAGGGCGATATATAAACAGCAGGCTTTCAGGAGATTTTTATCGGGAGTTAGTAATCTGCTTAAAGCCGTGAAATTATATTTTTTGAGCCATTAAATAAGCGCGCCGTAAGACATTTTTTATGTAAAGATTCGCTTTAAGCATTAGGCAATATGACGTTTTAAACACCTGAAAAATTGTCTTATTCTGAAAGTTCGGTAAAGCTTAGCTGCCCGGCCAATTGATGTGTTCATGGCAATAGGCTGCAGGCACAGGTGGCTCAGGCTTGCTGAGGATAGCAGCTATTTCCTCCGTATCTGTTCCTAACCCCGGAATGTCATCGATATTGGCTTTGACCCGGCGTTTAACCAAACCCATCCATCGCCTGCGGAGTTCAGCCCATTCACGGCTTTGGTAGCCATGATCGATAATGGCATCATAAGGCCTCATTTCAATATAAATGGTACGGCGCACGCCCTTTTTGAGCTTGGCAGGCGAGCCATGAAGCACCATCATGTCCTGTATCAAAATATCACCTGCTTTGGCTGGCTGGCTTACTGAGCCGGGTATCTCCCATCCATGGCTTTTGGTCAGGCTACAGATATCCTGGGCTTCCGTGTGGGTGCCGGGCACATATCTGAGGCAGCCGTCATCCTCTTCTGCATCATCCAGGTAAATACCAATATTTAAATATGGATAGCGGCGGTTATGAAGTGCATCCTGATGCCACAAAATTGCGGAATCAGCGCATTGATGCTTGAACAGGACATCGCATTGCAAAGGAACCGCTCCCGGCTGGCAAAGCTCTTCTGCGATGGCCAATAAAGGTGAGGATGAAAGCAGGTTGAGTACGGCATCGGGATATATGCCTAAAAGATCATTACATCTCGTCAGCATGTTGATGCCTTTATTTTCAACTATATGCATATTTTTAGTCTCTAAACTTTGTAAGTCACCGGTGGCAGCTCTCTGGCTCAGCTCATGGGTCAAACCCTGCCACTGGCTCAGCAGGTTACCCGAAATGGCATTGGGGAGCAAAAGAAAGCCATCTTTCCGTAAACTATTCCGCTGAGCAGTGCTAATACCATATGCGTCCATATACTTTATTGTAATGCTTTTATTCAAGATAAGTTTAGAATATAAATACTACAACCCCGGCTCTCTAATAAGACTATTTCAAAGTTCTGTTATTTCCATATTTCAATTGATCATTTCCGCACCTAACCATTTGATATTCAAAACATTTTCATTGAAAAGGACGAAGGATTTCGCTAACTTTATTACTATTCCTTAAACCAGAAGAATTCAGCGTTTATTTTAAGTCTGTACATCAGTTTGTATGTCTGCGAGTACATTGAACAAGATGAAAGACCATGGAGGCTCAAACACAAAAAGGCTATATACTACTGGCCGATATCTCCGGTTATACCGCTTTTATGGCCAATTCTGAGCTAGCCCATGCTCCTCTCGTACTCGGCCATATCATTCAATTCCTCACCAAAGAGCTGACACCTGCCTTACAATTGGCTGAAGTTGAGGGCGATGCCCTGTTTCTTTACGCAACCGAAGATGTTATTTCCCGTGGGGAGTTGCTATTGGAGTTGGTAGAATCTGCATACATCAACTTCCGTATCAATAAAAGAACAATGACCCACAACATTACCTGCCCTTGCAGGGCGTGTCAGGAAGTCTCTAACCTCGACCTGAAATTCGTTGTTCACTACGGGGAGTTTGTACTTCAGAAAATAGCAGGGAAAATTAAGCCCATTGGGTCGAGTGTCAACCTTGCTCATCGGCTTTTAAAAAACACTGTTTCCGAGGCTACAGGGTGGAATGGTTACGTCTTATTTTCCAATATCTGCATCGATAAAATGGGTATCAGCCCTGAGAATATATATCATGGAAGTGAAAGTTATAAGCATTTTGGTGGTATCAATATCACTGCGATCAATTTCGATAAAAAATACAGGGAGTACACTGCCAATAGCAAAGACTATGTTACTGAAGCAGAAGCCGATGTAAGCGTAGAGTATGATTTTACAGCTCCACCTCCAATTATCTGGGACTGGCTTTGCGACCCAAACAAACGAAATAAATGGTATGCCGGCAATAAGGCCAACTGGGTAGTAAAAGACAGACCTGCGGGCCGTACCGGGCCTGAATCTCAGAACCATTGTACCAATTCTAACTTTATAGAGCATATACTGGACTGGCGGCCTTTTCATTACTATACCGTGTGCAATAAACGAGGCTGGATCAATGCCAAGATCACGGGTGAGTTGGATGAAATGAATGGCGGAACCCATTTTAAATGGAGGTTAAGGCTTTTGGGCATATTGCCACGCCAGGTATTACGGCTTATCAGCAAGTTTATCGCCCATAAAGTGTTAGAAATGAATTCAAGCCTTGGCAATCTTGAGTCGCTTAGCAGAGAGAATTTTATGAAATATAAAGAACAGGGACAAGATGCTATTGATGCACATCCGAATTTGGCTGAAGTACAACAAAACCATTATTGAGCCTCATCCGGATTCATATCTCAAAACTCAAAACCAATATTCGAATTTATTCAATAATACAAAGTGCCATATAAACTAAACCACTATGAAAACAGTACAGGAAGTAGCTAACAAATTGGTAGAGCTTTGTCGCAACGGTCAATTTGATACCGCCGAAAATGAGCTCTATGCAGACAGTATTTTATCTCTTGAACCAGATGGTACACCATCGCACCGCATTGAGGGCATTGCAGGAAAGAGGGAAAAAAGTAAGCAGTTTACTGAGATGACAGAAGCAATTCACTCTATAAAAGTTTCTGACCCCATAATTGCAGATAATTATTTTGCCGTAACTATGAAGCTAGACATGACCATGAAAGGCGCAGGAAGAACCACCATGGAAGAAATATGTGTCTACGAAGTGGAAAATTGTAAAATAGTCACCGAGCGCTTTTTCTTCTCTCCCACCCCTCAGGAAATATAAAGCCCCTCAATTTTTTGATGTTCCGGAATCTAATAGACAGGCTGCCATGTGATGTTGCATAGCGGCCTGTCTTGTTATGGCGTTTTGCTCGTAGTCTCAGTTTTCTATTTCTTCCACTTTCTTATTAAAGGCCTGCAAGTCTTCCGGTTTAAACTCCTTTGCCAGCTTCCGGGCTTTTTGACTTGTTTCAATAGCCAGAGGTATATTACCATCCTCCTTATAGGCTTCAGCCAGGCGTAAATGTAGTTGGACCGAGTTAGGAAAATAGCTTATGCCCAGCTTTGCCAACTGGATTACCTGCTGGTTTGTTCCAAACTTTTCGGCTCCATGAATCTTTCCGGTTAAACTGAAGCCATATCCATGAGCATTTTCCACAGGGTAAATGTCAAAGCCATATATAGATGACAGCTTGTCATAGTAAGTTTTAAAATGCTCGTGCGCATAATCTATGGTTTTGTCCCAGCCTGCCCAGCCCGGATTTCTCCACACATCATCAGGGTAGATAGCTTCAAACCCTGACCTGAGACCCGCCAGCGACATCAGGTAATGTTCCTCGTTATCCATAACATCAACCTTGATCCGGACTCGGTCGGGAGTGTAATTTTTCAACTTTAACAGGGCATCGTCAAATTTTTCTTCCGAATGAACAAAGGTTGAAAAATCACTGGCAGCCCTGCCCATGTAAAAGACTGTTTTGGGATGGTTTGGGTCATTGTTTTTGGATATTACCTCATCAAATAATGATGAACCAGTAACCCTGTCCCACTCCAAATGAGCCGATAAAGCCAGGTAGGAATGGAACAGGTCGGGCTGGCTATGGAATACTTCAAATAAAAAACCTGTTGAAGGAGACAGGCCAATAATGGTCCGGTGTGAATTCACCCGGTAGTTCTGTTCGAGGTAAGGGATCAACTCATGTCTGAAAAACCTAATGTACTCTTCAGGCTTCCCTCCCCACCTTTTGTAGCCAGCTTCATGTCTTTTATCAAACTCTCCATTGGCAATACCTACTACAATGGATTCGGGCATTTTGCTTCTTGAAGCCATATATTGGGTAACCGTATTTGTGACTTCAAAAAGGTATTCTGCCTCGAGGGAAAATACTATCGGGTAGCTCTGTACATGCTCATTGTACTTTGGTGGCAGGGAAATATATAGTTCTTTTTCTTCCCCCAGCACCTCAGAATATATTTCGAATTTATTTCCGATGATAATAGGTTCCCCTTTCGCATTTTCTGCATGCGGTGCCTGGGGTAAATTCTCCGTTTGTGCATGGGTACATGAGCTTTCGAAAATAAGTG
>NZ_SMLW01000596.1 GCF_009711405.1 Fulvivirga kasyanovii
TCGAGTACTGAGCTTTCTCCTCCCATCACAAAATCTTTATGATACCATTCAAATATTTTTGATAATTGTACTTTCTTCTGATCTGGCCTTACTTTCAGCCAAACCGGGTCATTGAGTGCAAGCTTTGTACGGGTATCTAACTGCTGGTCGAGCTGGCCGGGCATGTAGGCAAAATCTGCCAGTGGCGGGCAGCTAACGGCGGCACAAGCCAAGGCAAAGTGGATTCTGGGGTCTTTATAAGCCAATATCAATTTTTTGATCTCAAGGAAATTCAAGGTCATAGACGTTCCTGCCACGGTATGTTTCACTTTATCAAAAAAACCACTTTGATCGAGGGGTGACTTGAGGGGGTAGTATTTTGACACCTGATAGATCACAATCAGGTTATAGGCATTGATATAGAAGGCCTTTGCCTCGGTATCGGAGGCTGCGGAAAGATCTGCTTCACCGATGGTTTTATATAGCGACTCTATTTCGGAAAACTGGCTATTGATGGTTTTATAGGCTACTTTTCCATTTTGCACATACTTCTTAAAAAAAGTATCTGACTGTTTAAAAAAACTATCAAGATCAAAACCAACGGCAGGTGTAAGCGAGATGCCTAATAAAAATGCAACGACAAACTTTTTCATAATTATTGTATTTGTATCCAGGCCTATTTACGGAAAGGTTCCAAAGGTAGTTTGTCAGTGACCAGACATATTGCCAATTTAGTATGTGACCTCAATTCGGTAAATTGTAATTTAAAGGTTCATGTCGGGCTGTTGACATCTCATCTATTTTATTGAACGCCACGGACATTATATTCGTAGAAGTCAACATCCTGTTTAAACTAACTTACTATGAAGCATGTGGTGATTATTGGGAATGGTATAGCGGGCATTACAGCCGCCCGGCATATTCGCAAAAACAGCGATTTTGATATCACCGTAATATCTGCAGAGTCTGAACACTTCTGGTCGCGGACTGCCCTGATGTACATCTACATGGGGCATATGAAATATGAGCATACCAAACCTTATGAGGACTGGTTTTGGAAGAAAAACCGCATCAACCTGGTCAGGGATTTTGTTAAAAGCATAGACACCGCGGCTCACAGGCTTACACTTGACCAGAACGAACCACTTACCTACGATGTGCTGATCCTGGCCACCGGATCGCAGCCAAATAAGTTTGGGTGGCCGGGGCAAGACCTCAAAGGTGTCAGTGGCATGGTAAGCTTACAGGACCTTAAAAGGATAGAAGAACATACCCAAAACATTGAGAGAGGTGTGATAGTTGGTGGCGGACTTATCGGTATAGAGTTGGCTGAAATGCTCAACTCCAGAAATATTCCTGTAAGCTTCCTGGTCAGGGAAGCGGAGTTTTGGGATAATGTATTGCCACATCAGGAGGCTGCCATGATCAGCCGCCACATCAGAAGGCACCATATAGACCTGAGGCTCAAAACTGAGCTTAAAGAAATACTGGCCGATAATCATGGCCGGGTAAGGGCGGTGGTTACGGGGGATGGTGAGGAAATTGCCTGTCAGTTTGTTGGCCTCACAGCCGGTGTGCATCCTAACATCAAACTGGTGAAAGAATCGCCTGTAGAAACCAATCGCGGTATTTTGGTCAATGAATTTCTGGAAACTAATATTCCGGATATTTATGCCATTGGTGATTGCGCAGAGCATAAAAATCCCTTGCCAGGGCGTGCGCCAGTAGAGCAGGTTTGGTATACCGGCAGAATGATGGGCGAAACGGTGGCCCAAACGATTTGCGGAAACAAAACGGCTTACCAGCCTGGCCCGTGGTTTAACTCTGCGAAGTTTTTTGACATCGAATACCAGACTTACGGCAGGGTGTGGAGCAAGCTTAAAGAGCATGAGGATGAGTTTTATTGGGAGCATGAATCAGGGGAAATGGCCATGCATTTTGTGTTCGACAAACCAAGCAAAACATTTCTGGGTATCAATACTTTCGGGATAAGGCTCAGGCATGAGCATTTTGATAAGTGGCTAAAAACGGAAGTCTCCATTGACTATGTAATGGAGCACCTCAAAGAGGCCAACTTCGACCCTGAATTCTTCAAACCTCATGAAGATGACATTATACAGGCTTATAAGGCTCGGTATCCTGACGCAAAAGTAAATGTTAAAAGAAAAAAAGTACTGGGTATTTTTTAATTGAAAACTATGAAATTATTACAAAAAGCAGGAATGACTTTATTCATAGTGGCATCGACGCTGCTTATTTCCGTGTTGTTCCTTAACCGGTATAAACTGACGGATGCAGCACTCTCAAAAGCCATCACTGATAGTACCGAGCGTAAAATGGTGGCTATGGATTTGGCTCCGATGATGGGCAAAACCTATGATTTCAATGTCAGCTTTAACGGGGATATTGACAAGCATTTACAATCTTCGAACAAAAAAATAACATCGAAATTCGAAATCACTGATCAGGATATTGGGAATGTACTGTCACAGTTTTCAGGTCAGGAAATCAGGTACAGTACTGAAAAAATATCTGACATATTTGACGATAGTGAAGAAGGCCAATTCAAAGCACAAAAGCTAAAGGACTACACCAGTTGGATGCATGAAAAGGAATATGCAGACAAGGCCGGTTTACAGGAACACCTTGAAAATACCAAAAGCAGCATCAATGCAAATATCGTCAACGACAAGGGCTACAGCGACTATAAAATAAAGGCTTTAAAGCTGGCGCTTACCCGCCAGTCTGGCTTTGGGCCGGTTTCTGAAAACAGTTTATTATGGCTGCTACTTACCATCGGTCTTGGTGTAGTGGGTGCTCTGATGTACATCTTTCCTAAACTTGAACTTCTGCCCGGCATCAAGAATGACCACGTCTATCATAGCCCCAATAGCGGCAGGGGCTGGGTCGGATACATCATCGGCTTCCTGCTCATTGGCTTTTATGTGATCCTCTACTGGTACCCGGAATATATGACTACCTGGATGGAGCTGGTAGACCCTATAAGTATGGCACTGAATGGCAATGAGGCCAGTCAGTGGTTTTTCTACGGCTTTTTGTACACACTCGCCATTGGTGTGATGGGTATTCGCATGATCATCAAATACCGCCACAGCAAGTATCAAATGATCAGGACATATTCGGTAATATTCTTTCAAATAGCATTTGCTTTCCTGATCCCGGAGATCCTGATTCGTCTCAACAGGCCAAGTATGGATCTGAAAAATATCTGGCCGCTGAACTATACATTCTTTTTTGATTACAACATCGAAAACCTGACCCATAGCGGATCATTAGGCTTAGGCATGCTGGTCTGGGGAATTGTATTGGCGCTCATAGGGGTGCCGGTAATCACCTATTTTTATGGCAAAAGGTGGTATTGCTCCTGGGTTTGTGGTTGCGGCGGGCTTGCAGAAACATTGGGCGACCCCTACAGGCAGCTCTCAGACAAATCGCTGAAAGCGTGGAAAATAGAGCGCTGGATGATCCATAGTGTACTGGTATTTGTGGTGGTGATGACCTTTGGAGTGCTTTACACTTACTTCACCGGTAGCAGCGAAATAGCCGGGATCAATACCTACAACCTCCGGACGGTTTATGGTTTTGTGATCGGGGCTGCATTTGCGGGCGTGGTTGGTGTAGGCTTTTATCCTTTCATGGGTAGCCGGGTATGGTGTAGGTTTGGGTGTCCTTTGGCGGCTTACCTGGGGCTGGTACAGCGGTTTAAGTCCAGGTTCAGAATCACTACTAATGGAGGGCAGTGCATAAGCTGCGGCAACTGCTCCACTTACTGTGAGATGGGCATTGATGTGCGGTGGTATGCGCAAAGGGGGCAGAATATTGTGAGATCATCTTGCGTGGGTTGTGGTATTTGTTCTTCGGTTTGTCCGCGTGGTGTATTAAAGCTTGAAAACAAAGATCCAAAAGACAGGTTTGGAGAGGCAATACTTATCGGCAATGACAGCGTAAAAATGAATGCCTGATAAGTAGTGTCATGAAGTCCCCCAAAACCTGTGAAAGCTATACTTAATGGAGCAAAATATAGCAAATCGGGGGACTTCACGTGACACAATGTTTATCCATCAATAGTTTTAATTAACATTCCTTTTTCCACTCTGTCAGTCAATGACATTCCATTGAGGACTGACAGCTCATGAAGATCATCTTCATCGGTACCGTAGTACCTGAGGGCACTTTCCAGTGTACCACTTCTGGCTACGGTTTTAATATCTATTCTTTTGGGCTCCACGTTGATTTTGGCTGGATCTGTAAGCCTTTCAAAATCACCCATTGTTCTCTGAAATATTGGCTGATATGTATTAAAATTATTTATGGTTGTTACCGCTATAAAAGTGTAAATCCTTCCGTCACCCTCTATTACATAGGTTAATGTACGCAAGGTCTGGTTTTGTTGTTGCTGATCTGCCACCATGGCAATAGCCGGAAAGCCATTGACATTAATTCTGTCTGACTTTACAGGCTCAAGGTTATAGTTACTAAGTACAGCTTTAGCGGCTGCATCAAGGGAACTTTCACCGGAAAGTGTGAGGATCATTAAAGCATCTCCGTTTTCAGAGGCCATTTGTACCTGCTGGGGTGTATTTTGCAGGTTCCAGCCCTCAGGTATTGGATATTGAAACTTCATAACCGGGTGGTAAAATACTTTATTCTCCACATAGCCTTGCTTTGGGTCTTCACCATATACCAGACCATCGATCATTCTCAAATAGCTGTTGCGGTTAACCTCAGGGTCTTCAACATTGAGCTTTTGCTGCCATTGGGTAGCCAACTGCTTTACTGTTTGGTATCTGTCCTGCGGATGGGGGTGTGTTGATAGAAAACCAGGGATCTCCTGCTCGGCTTCTTCCCTCTTCCTGTCCAGCGTGTTGAAAAAGTCTGCCATCTCGTGCGCATCGTACCCAATCTCAGTGGAATACTGCACGCCCAGTTTATCCGACTGACGTTCATCATCACGCCCGTATTTCAGGAAAAGCAGGCCCACTCCTGTCTGAGCCAAATCAGAAAATTCCCTGAAGGTCTCTGATGCTACGGAGCCTACGGCCAGACCGAGCTGAGCGGCCATGGATTTACTGTATTGCTGTGCCGAATGCCGTGCTGTGATGTGGCCAATCTCATGACCTAGCACACCGGCAAACTCAGCTTCATTATTAAAGTGGGCCATTATGCCCCGGCTGAAATAAACATACCCTCCGGGTAATGCAAAGGCGTTGACTACCGGTGAATCTACTATCTTAAACTCATAATCAAGATTGGGGCGGTGCGATATCTTTGCCATGGCCTCACCTTTGCGATCTATAAAGTTCTGCAACTGCTGGTCATCATACAGGCCAAATTGATTAACAATCCCGGGATCGGCCTGCTCACCCATTGCTACTTCCTGTTGCTTGGACAACAACATAAACTCCTTTTTGCCAGTAACCGGATTGGTGGCACAGGACTCAAGAAGCATGAAGGGCACTAACAGCAGCCAATATTTTAGATTGCGAAGTATCATGGTTCCAATTTTTATTTACCCTTTTATCCTCCAAAAGCTATACCACGCCTTCAATGTGTGTTATGACATGAATTGATGAACCTCAGTAAAAAATAAATACACAGATTTGGGTAATTATTTCAACACGGCTCCAAAAACAGGAGTATGCTTTGTATATTTAATGTCTATGGCAGGCGGTGCAGGACATATCTACGACATGATGGCCCGGTTGAGAAATAACAGCAACCTGCTCAGTAAACCCGGGTACTTCAAAATGAAGGAGGCTTATCTTAAAATTTCTAAAAAGGAAAACTTCATTTACCGAAAAGCATCAGCCGCACAGTTGCAGCATGTAAGAAGTAAGATCATAAAAGAAAGAAGGGCTGAGGTGGTCAGAATTATCGCTGTAACCATTATCTCAATAGTTGTATCTGCCGCTTTATTAAGCTTCGCTGTTTATAGCTTCATGAGATACTACAGGTGATGGGGCCGGCAATGTGAACGTAAACTCACTACCCATTCTCACTTCACTTTTGACCGTGATGGTGCCACCGTTTTCATGTACAAGTTGCTGGCACAGCACCAGCCCAAAACCAGAGCCTTTTTCATTTGAAGTACCTTTCTGGCTTTTTTGCCTGCTAAGGTCGAAAAGCTTCGAAATTACCTTCTCCGACATACCCACTCCATCATCCTTTACGGTTACAGAAACATAGTCCTGATGGTTCTTTGCCGTAATCACAATTTCGCTGTTGGGGTATGAAAACTTCAAACTGTTTGATATCAGGTTGCGCAGTATGGTATGGACAGAGTTATAGTCAGCCAGTGCCACCACATGCTCCTCAGAGTCATTCACTAACCTGATCTGTTTGAATGAAGCCGTCAGATTATACAGGGCTATATTTTTCTCGATCAATTCGTTGAGTTCTATTTCCTCTATATTCAGTTTAGCCTGTCCTGACTGCCGTGTAGACCAGGCCAGCAGATTATCCAAAAGCTCGTTCAGGTTTTCCAGTGATTGATTGATCTGGCTCCCCATCTCCCTGATCTCGTCTTGTGATATTTTATCTATATGATGGATCAAAAGGTGGGAAAATCCTCTTAAAGAATTGAGCGGGCTTTTAATATCATGTGAAATAATAGAAAAAAGTTGATCTTTATCCTGGTTCAGCCTTACCAAATCCTCTTTTTGGTTTCGTATTTTATCGTTTTTAAAAGCCAGCATTTCCTTTTTCCTCCTGTTGACCCTATAGGCTATATAAACAAGGGCCAGTATAACAAGGGAGAGAAAAATAACCACAACTAGTGAATAAGTGAGAATATCTTTCTGCCTGATATTTGCCTTCTGGATTTCCTGATCCTTCTTGAGCAGTGCAATTTCCCTCAGATTTTCTTCTTCATTGAACTTTGCCTTTAGCTCTTCAAGGTGGCGTGAGTTGTTCTCATTATACAGGCTATCCTTCATAGAACTGTTGATCTTCAGGTATTTAAATGCGGTTTTATAGTCCTCATTTATCTCAGCTATATCCACCAGTAAACCGCTCGCTTCTTCCATAAAGGGTTTGGAGTCAATTTCCTCAGCCGTGGCAAGAGCATCAAGTGCATAATTATTGGCCTGGCTTACATTGCCTGCGTCCAGTTCCAGCCGAGCCACCGCAATGTAGTTGCTGGCCAGGCCTGTTTTGTTATTGGTTTGCAAAAAGAGGTCATTCGCCTGCTTGTAGTAATTCAGAGCCTTTTCTTTCTGGCCGCTCTGCTCCATGATTGATCCCAGGTTAGCATATCCTCTTGAAATATCCTGCAGGTCATTCCTTTTTTCCTTTATTGCCAGTGAACGCAACATGTATTCCTCAGCCTTCTCCAGATCATTCTTGTCCATATAAATAAGGCCAATGTTGTTTAGTGCCTGAGCAACACCTTTTTCATTGCCTGTTTTCTGAAAAATAGTGAGCGCCTGTTCAAAATAAACTAAAGATTTATCGTAATCTCCTGAATATGCGTAGACAATACTTATATCGTTAAAAGCATTGCCTATTTGTATAGAATCAGCAATTGATTGATATATTTTCAATGATTGAAAGATATCTTCCAGTGCTTCACTGTAGTCGCCCTTGTCCCGCTTTAGCCTACCTATACTTATGAGGGCATCACCCTGTCCCTTTGGGTATTCAATGGTTTCCGATTCTTTGAGGGCTTGCCTGGCGAAATACATGGCGGAATCGGGCTTAAAATGCTGGTATTTCATAGAGAGGAGAAACAGCACGTCAATTCGAGTGGTATCAGCTACCTGCTCCAGTTCGGTTCTGAGTGAGTCTATCAAAGAAGTATCCTGCGCCTCCACCGGCATGGATACTTTTAAAAGCATTAAAAGAACAACAATTGCTTTACCTGTTCTGCTACTCATTAAAAACCTTTTATTAGCCAACTCGCAAGAAAAACACTTCACTTGCTGAGTTGTTATATATTACTTAGATCAGATTATATATATCTGATTATCAGTATGGGTAACACCTCCAATGCTAAATTAAGCCCATTCGACCCTGCGTTTGAATGAAAGTATTCCTATCTTAACCCGACAGGTCAAAAATATGGAAACTTATGGGTAAAATAGTCATTGTAGCATATCGTCCGTTGCCCGGCAAGGCAAAAGAGCTTGAAAAAGTGATCGAGAGCCATATTCCTGTATTAAAAAAAGAAGGACTGGTTACAGAGCGTGACCCTATCGTCATGAAGGCCGGCAACGGGTGTTTTATAGAAATTTTTGAGTGGAAATCAGCCATTGCCATGGAAAAAGCACATCAAAACAAAGCTGTACTTGAGCTTTGGGACAGGTTCAGGAAGGTATGCGAATACGAGAAGCCTGTGAACATTAAAGAATTCAGCCAGCTTTTCTCTGAGTTTGAGCCGGTTAACTAGTACGTAAGTTATTTATCTTTCTGGCTTCGCCATGCCTTTAATTGTATTGTTGTATTAAACGTCTGTCCCATTTATCTTCAAACAAGATCCCTACCTTTCTTATCTGTAGCTGGTAAACTTTTAATTTTCAAACAGAACTCCAGACCTAATACATCCGCTAATTTATGAAGGGTGCCCAAGGTAGGGTTGCCCCTACCGCTTTCAAATTGCTTAAGAGTCCTCAGTCCCACTCCCGACACTTCAGCCAAGGTCTCCTGAGTGACATTAAGGGATTTTCTGCGTTCTTTTATCATTTTTATCAACTCTCTATCCATTTCAATACAACAAATAGTGCATCAAAAAGCACTTATAAATGAATTTACACACGTGAGATTCACCATTTCACCCATAAAGTGCCCTATAACGCACTTTTATAGATAAATAAAAGGCCATGCCTTTCAGCACAGCCTTTTCAAATATAACTAAACTAGGCCTTTCTATTTTTTGTCGCCTTTATCCTTTGATGAAGATTTGCCACTAGGTTTGGCAATGGATTCCCTCATCTCGGTGTCGGCTTTGATATTATCCATTTTATAGTAGTCCATAATACCGAGGTTACCACTTCTAAAGGCTTCTGCCATGGCTTTAGGTACTTCAGCTTCTGCTTCAATTACCTTGGCTCTGGCTTCCTGAGCTTTGGCTTTCATCTCCTGTTCGTGCGCCACAGCCATTGCCCTTCTTTCCTCTGCCTTGGCTTCAGCTACTTTAAGGTCAGCAGACGCCTGATCAGTTTGAAGTTTCGCCCCGATGTTGGTTCCTACGTCCACATCAGCGATATCAATGGAAAGGATCTCAAATGCAGTACCTGCATCCAAACCTCTCTGCAATACAAGCTTTGATATTTTATCCGGGTTTTCAAGTACATTTTTATGAGAGTCTGCAGAACCGATGGAGGTAACGATACCTTCACCAACCCTGGCCAGAATAGTGTCTTCTCCGGCACCACCAACCAACTGCTGGATGTTAGCCCGTACAGTAACCCGTGCAATGGCAATAAGCTGAATACCGTCTGCCGCTACTGCGGCTACTTTAGGTGTGGTGATCACTTTAGGGTTTACTGAGATCTGAACCGCTTCAAATACATCCCTACCGGCAAGGTCAATGGCCGTTGCCTGCTTAAAGGTAAGGTTGATATTCGCCTTATCTGCTGAAATCAATGCTTTGATAACTGAAGGTACGTGACCACCTGCCAGATAGTGCGTTTCAAGTTCCTTGGTGGTAACTGTAAGCCCTGCCTTTGTCGCAGTGATCAGGGAGTTAACAATAACTCCCGGAGGCACTTTCCTTATCCTCATAAACATGAGTTCGAAAAGCCCCACTTTCACATTAGAAAAGCGTGCGGTGATCCAGAGACCTACGGGAATAAAGTACAGGAATATAAAAAACAGTACAATTCCCAAGAAAATAATTAGTATAAGGCCGATTCCTTCCATATTTAGTTGATTGGTTCTACAAAGATGTTATTAACGTCAATTTTAATGATTCTTACTGTTGTTCCGCTGTCGATATAGTTTCCCATCGACCGCACTTCATATTCGGCATCGTGAAAGTCGGCTTTTCCCATTGGCCTGATAGCTGACATAGCTATTCCTTCATCGCCTACTTTTAATTTGCTGGTCAGCCCTTCATTAACTTTGCTGTTTATCGTGCTTTTTAATGAGAACCTGTCCCAGGTATTGCCTTTGAAACTGAAATATAAGGATATTCCGAATAAAATGACACTTCCTGCCGTAATCCACCAGCCAACTTCACTACCAAAGTAGGTAAAACTTAAAAATATACCGAAAGCTGTAGCGATAAATCCGATGATACCCACCAGTGTAGTGCCGGGCACAAAAATCACTTCTGCTACAATTAACGAAAGCCCGATCACAACCAGGGCTATTACGGTTATCCACTCAGCCATAGACACTGAAAAATTAGAATTTTAAAGCTAATAAATTTATGGGAGCTGTACGTTTTCCCATTCGGATTTTTTCATGGCAAGGTACTGGTCATTGAACGAATCATAAATAAGCTGATCATACATGACAGGGATCACGTCTACACCATGAATATTGACCAGTCCGTACTTACCAAACTTTTTAACGATAGCGAACCCGTTGTTCAAATCTCTGAGCTCGTCATATTTGGCATTTATCAATAACTTGCCGGTATTGCTGATCAGGCCTGATTTCCCTGCTTTTGTAACCAGGAACCGGTCGTTGTCCTGTCTGTGGATGTCGTCATACTCAAAAGAGCAGACAGGTTCACCCGTGAGGTTTATCAGTCCTTTGCCTTTATCGTTGGAGACTATAGCCAGGCCGTTTTTAAATGTGGAAGACGAATTATATGAAGGCTGAATAATTATACGTTCTCTTTTGTCCAGAAAGCCCCAGCGTCCAAGAAGTTTAAACGCGGCAAGCCCTTCCTGAAAGGGGCCTACTTCATCGTACCTGTTGGCGATCCTGAGGCGGTTTTGCGAATCGATAAAGCCATACTTCCCATCTATTTTGGCTGCATAAAAGCCTTCTGAGGGCGGCCTTACTTCCTGATATCTGTCCTCACCCAGTGAATTGAATATTCTGCCTTCGAAGTCTATTTTCCAGAGTCCGCCTTCGGAAAGGTGCTCCAGCAGGTAGTTTTCCTTTACTTCCACCTTGTTTTCGGTAAAGTAAACTGTTCCTTCTTCAAAGCTCTTCAATGTGGTCATCTTTCCTTTGCGGGTGAGATAATACTGGCTGTTGACAATCTCAACATCGGCTTTTTGGGGTAGCACGACCCAAGTACCAAATTTATCAATGATACCGGTCTCTCCATGGAATTTAACCACAGCCATACCTTCTTCGAAAGGGGAAACATCATCATAAACACAATGGATAACCTCATCTCCTGCCCTGTCAATAAAGCCCCAGTAGCCCTGCCTGCTTACAGGAAAGAAGTAGTGGGTACGCTCACGGATATTGTCGTAGTAGTGGTTTGATTTTTTAACACCAAAAGCATCGTAGAGTGACCATTTATATGTACCACCTACTTTTTCCCTGGCATAGATCATATCTTCAAATAAAAATACGGAGTCGAACTTTGCAGGTATCAGCAACTCACCGTCGGACTTCATCATTCCCCAAAGGCCCCTGTGTTTGAATGCGAAATGTCCACCCTCTTCAGTGCCAAGGTCGGTATAATACTGTGGGGTCAGTGCATCATCGGCCTTATTGATCAGCCAGCTTTTACCATTGGCATGTACCTGCATTCTTTCCGTATCATATACTTTCAGCCTATCGTAATTGTAGCTGCCTATGGCGTTGTTATTGTTGTTCAAAACTTTCCATTCATTGAAGGAAAGTTGTTTTACTTCTCCCTGGGAAATTCTAAAATCTTTACTGCCCAATGGCGCGATAACCTGACCCTGTGCGTCAATCAGACCTCTTAAATGATTATCATAAATTATCGCAAGGTTATTCCTGAAACTGCTGATACTATCCAGGCTGAAATCAATGATCTGCTTACCTTTATCGTTGAAAATGGCCGTTTTCCCGTCAAAATTTTTAACAGCATATCGCAAACCTCCCAGCACGGTAATGTCTTTATACTCTAAAGGAATAATAACTTTATCGCCAAGGTCTACTACACCATACATGTAATGCCGGCCGGGTTTGCTGGCAACGATAGCCCGAAGGTCGACCAACTTAACAGATGCATATTTGAAAGGGAGAACTACTTTACCTTCAGTGGAAACGACCCCCAGGAAATCCCTTTGAGAGACTTTACCTTTTACTGCCGCGATCAAAAGCCCTCTGTTGCCCGGGTAAAGTTGTGTATATGTGGGCTGGGCAATAATTTCATTTTGAAGGTTGATCAGTCCCCAGGTATTATTTAAGCGAAAGCCCAGTACATTGTTGACAACTTCAAAATCGCCCTCGCTCCAGCCGAGCTCTTCATATTGGGCGGGTATAAGTACATTTCCCTGGTTATCCTTAATGCCTTGTTTGCCCTGCATTTCAAATAATTGATAATCAATATTTTCAATGTCGGGTCTTGCAAAAATGGCCTGAGAAGTAAGAAAGGTAAGTAGGTAAAAAAAGTATTTCATTCGACACAGTAATCTCAATTGCTAAAATAGCTATTTTCGAGTGAAAATCAGCGTTTTAATTTTATTTCGAGGCATTTGGTTTTAAATTTGCCTTTTGATAAAAACTTGAATCCATGTACATAGAGCAACTATATACCAATTGCCTTGCCGAAGCAGCTTATTATATCGAATCAGAAGGCGAAGCAGCCATTATTGATCCGTTAAGGGAAATAAAACCTTACCTCGAATTAGCTGAAAAACGTGGCACAAAGATCAAGTACGTATTCGAAACACATTTTCATGCTGATTTCGTTTCCGGTCACATAGATTTATCGAAAAAAACCGGTGGAAAAATTATTTATGGCCCCAATGCCAATACGGAATATGAGGTTTATAATGCTAAGGATGGAGAGGTTTTTACTTTAGGAAAAGTTACCATCAAAGCTCTTCACACACCAGGCCACACGCCGGAATCTACCTGCTACCTGCTACAGGATGAAAACGGAAAAGACCATGCTGTATTTACCGGTGATACCCTGTTCGTAGGTGATGTAGGCCGACCTGACCTGCTCGATGGTGTAATGAGCAAGGAAGAGCTGGCCGGAATGATGTACGACTCGCTCAACACCAAGATCAAAACCCTGGCTGATGATGTGGTCGTTTACCCCGCACATGGTGCCGGGTCTGCGTGTGGAAAAAATATTGGCAAGGAAACTTACTCTACCATAGGCATGCAAAAAGCTGCCAACTATGCTCTACAGAATATGACAAAGGAAGAGTTTATCGCCAAAGTTACGGATGGCATGCTTCCTCCTCCCAAATACTTCTTTGAAGACGCCAAAATCAATAAGAAGGGTTATGAGCCGATTGACAGCATTATGGATAAGAACAAGTCGGCACTGGAGCTTGATGAATTCAAAAAACTGATAGCAGAAGGCGCCCTGGTCCTTGACACGCGGAAACCCGATGATTTTGAAAGGGGCTTTATCAGTGGTGCGGTAAATATCGGACTTAACGGCCAGTATGCCGTTTGGGTAGGAACCTTGATAGACATTGACCAACCACTAGTGCTGATCGTAGAGCCCGGCATGGAAGAAGAAGCTATATTACGACTGGCGCGTGTAGGTTACGAAAACGTAAGAGGCTACCTGAAAGGTGGTATTGAAAACTGGGACGAAGAACTGGAAAAAGTAAATTCCATCAATGCCTCTGATGTAGCGGAATTTATGAAAAAAGGAGATAAGGTCATAGATATTCGTAAACCCGGGGAGTTTAACACTGCCCACATCAAAGGAGCAGCGTTCATCACCTTGTCAGACATGCCCGGTAACCTCGAAGGACTTGACAAAGAAAAAGACTATGTGGTACATTGCGCGGGTGGTTATCGTTCTATGATAGCAGCGTCTATTATGAAACGGGAAGGCTTCAAAAACCCGATCAACGTGTATGGTGGCTTTGGAGCCATTAAAGATACCGGTGTTGAAATTGAAAGTGAGGCTGTGGAGGTTTAAGGCTGCTTTGGCCTTCTTTGGAGTAGAGAAATGTTGCTGTCGGGAGACAGTGACGGGAGGGTAGCTGAGGGTTGGCGGTTTACTGTTCGCCAGTTCACAGTTCTCTGATCTGGTAATGTAGTTTGTTTTGGCCTTGCCGCTGGAGTTTTCTCCTATGACTTTACTGAATCATCGCTTATGCTTCTCAGAAAGAAAATATGTAAGTTCCTTTCTATAATCACTATCATCCAACTTTATAACTCCGGACAGGCTTTTCACAAGAGGGGTTAAATCGATGGATTCCTCTGATGAGTCAACTATAAACCTCAGATAGTTTTCAATCATTCCGGAAAGGTTTGTCTTGTTCTTTTTAGCATATTCTTTGGCTCGCACTATAAGTTCGCTTTCTAGTTCCAAGGTTATTTTGGTATTCATCATTTAACTCACTAATGGACTTAAATATAGTATAAATACAAGAAATTCACTATTTGAATAAATCTTGAGGTTAAAGAATACCTGTTAACAAAGTTCCTAGCGCCTGACTTACTCTCAGTAACTAATGGTTTGCCAAGGCTGTAGTTGCTGAGCGTTGAGCTTTACTAATCCTTAAAGGCTTAGTAAAGCAGGTATTAAATTCTGAGGTGTTTAAGAGCCCTCGGATACTTCATGGAGGTAGTAGTGGTGTAGAAATATTAAGAACCTCATGCTTTAACAAAGCCCGTTTACCTTTTCACTGTTGACCGATTACTGTTCACCCATTTACCAAATCACCTTAGCCAATAAGCAAGTCCAGGTCACCTCACATAGCTTCCTGCATTGATGTCAATGGTGGCTCCGGTGGCATGTTTGGCGAGGCCGCTGGCGAGGAAGCATACGGTATGAGCCACATCAACCGGCTCGGTGAGTTCTGTTAGTGCGATGTCTTTTATGGCATAGTCTTCACCATAGGCGTCTATGAAGTCTTGGGCCATTTCTGTTTTGGTGAACCCTGGAGCGACGCCAAAGGCAGTGATTCCTTGTTTTCCGTAGGCCCGGGCGATGGATTTGGTAAGGGCTACAAGTCCTCCTTTTGAGGCTGCATAGGCCAGATAGTCGGCCGTGTCTCCTCTGAAAGCGGCGCGTGAACTTATGTTGATGATTATGCCTTCCTTTCGTTCGATGAAGTGTGGAATGGCCAGCCTGCAAAGCAATGCGGGGGCGGTGAGGTTAACGGCCATGGTTTTACTCCAATCCTGCAGCCACTGCTCGCCGTTCATTTTCATATCGGAAGAAATGGCTATGCCGGCATTGTTGATCAGGATGTCGAGGTGCCCGTAGTGTGATAATACTGCATTGAGCAGCTCTTCGGCAGCTTTGGCATCTCCCAGGTCTGCCTGAAAAGCTTTTGAGTTATGACCGATGGCCGCCGCTAATTTCTGCGCAGGTTCCAGATTGCTGTTACAATGTACTGCTACGGAAGCCCCGGCTTCTCCGAGCACCTCCGCTATGGCTTTGCCAATACCACGACTGGCACCAGTAACCAAAACGACTTTATTTGTCAAATTTACTTGCATAGGCTAAATCTAGGCATTTTATGGGCTAAAGCCATTATTACAGATAACCAACCTTTTTTGTTTATGAGCGTATGAGGTATTATGAGATTTTTTATAGGACTTATACTGTGGTTCATCCTGCTGGCACTTTGCTGGCCACTTGCACTCCTGGTAGTTTTCATTTGGTTGATCCTGCTGCCTTTCCAGCTTCTGGGATTTGCTATCGGTGGTATATTCAAGCTGGTAACAGCTATTCTGATGTTCCCATTCAGAGTAGCCGGTATGACAGCCAAAAGGTAAACCACCCAGAAGCAATCCTATGAGGATAGAAAAAATAAGTGCCAGTGATACATGGCCACTCCGCCATATAGTGATGTGGCCGGAGAAGCCGCTTGAATTTGTACAACTACCCGAAGACCACGAAGGCACCCATTATGGCTTATTTGAAGAAAATGAGCTGATATCTGTCATTTCCCTTTTCCTTAAAGACGATCAACTCCAGTTCAGAAAGTTTGCTACGCGCATAGATAAACAGGGACTCGGATATGGATCAAAATTACTTAGCCACATTATAGTCGAAGCTGATCAATCCGGAGCTCAAAGCATTTGGTGCAATGCGAGGGAAGAGAAATGCATGTTCTATGAAAAGTTTGGTCTCCAAAAGACTGAAAGAAAATTTACCAAAGCCGGAAAGGATTATGTGATCATGGAGCGCATTTTTTAAATAGCAGTTGGCAAAGCTGCATAAAAACAAAAACTGACGTCTCTTCTGTATCAATTTTTAAATGGTTGGAGCAGCTTACAAAGCTAAACAGCAGCTTTACTAAACTTTAAAAGCTTGGTAAAGCTTACTGCTGTAGCACTTCCATTCATTAGACATTTTACATCTGTATAGAATACTTTCAAAAACCAGGAAGGTCTCAATCATCTGAAACCTGCTCTATATGGGGTTGATCACTTACTATCAGCCATTGATTTTCTTTGTTTCTTACCAGCGAAATGTATGTGGTAAAAACCGTGGCTTTGCCTGTAAGCCTGGCTTTCACCAAGGCATTATTACCGGTTATATCGGTCCATAAGAATTCAATTGTACGGTTGTCACCGCCCAGCTTGCCCTCACTCAGCATATCGAGGTAAACAGGCTTGGAGATTAGCATAAGCCGATCGTTTCCGAAAGCCCGGTTAACCACTGCCCGAAAGTTATCATCCAGCACACTATCTACCTGCTCTACCAGACGCTGGTTTGCTCCTTGCACAAATTGTTTTACTACATTTTCTACATTTTCCTTTTTCATAATTGATTGCGATTTACTCACCTGAACCCATGCCAGGCTGCTGATTAGAATAATAATTAAGTGTTTCATTGTACTTGTATTTGAATTCCATGATACTTACTAATAGATTTAATATCAGCGTATTAATAACAAATTGATAAAACAACTATTGATATATCAATTATATATTTAAAAAAATTTAGCCAGAATAATTCTTAAAAACCTGATCAAGGGCCTTCTTAAAGATCTGTATTTCTTCACTGCTCAAGCCTTCCAAACCGCTCTTGCGAATATCTACTGCCACACCCAGCGTTTTCTCCACCAGTTTCTCCCCTCTTAGTGATAGTCTGATCTCATAAATTCTCCTGTCTTTGCCCTGCCTCTTCTCTATCAGTTCTTTCTTTATCAATACATCCAGTATCCTGGTTACAGAGGCCGGGTCTTTGTAAATAGCCTTTGCCAGCTCCCTTTGATTGATACCCGGCTCTTCACTAACTTTTTTCAATACCACCCATTGATCGCTGGTGACATCAATCCCCTTTTTCGCCAGGGCATCATAGGCATATTGTTTAAAAGCCTGGGCTGCCCTCACGAGCTTAAATACATATACATCTTCAAGTTCGGCGTCAAATTTTTCCATAAATAATTGATATATCAACTAATGTAAAGATAAAAGCTAGCTTATCCAAAAATTTGAAAAGGTTTCGGTTCAACCCTTTTGCCAATAAAGCAGATATGACAGTGAGGTGCTAAAGTAGCCGTTGGCCTCATACTCTATCTCCTCACCCGGCAGGGCTACGGGTATGTTGTAGGTATAATTAATCAGCAGGTTCCACTTACCAGCCGTAATGGAGATGGGTAACGAAAAGCTGTAATTCATGAACCCAAAGGTATCCTCCACTTCAAATTCACCGTCGTAGTACGATTGTATGGTATTCGCGATTTGCTCATTGGTATAGCCCCTCTCTCTTAAGAAATGAGCTGCGGCAAACTGGCGATCTGACTCCAGCAGGTAAACCAGCTTTCGATAGCCTCTATACCCCAGGCCAGGATAGTCATTTTCCTTCACGATCTGGTACAGGTCAGTAGCAGCAGTTCTGGGCTGCCTCAGATAAAACACGTTGGCATTTCCCCATTGAAATGATGCTCCCGGCATAAAAGTAATGACATCAATTATTCCTGAGGTTTTGATTTTCAACCGTCCGCTTGCCCGGCCCGTAACCCGATGGGCTTTATCATTGCCATACAGGAAGGCATAGTCAACACCTATATCTGCCCATTTTTTTTGAAAGTATACGGCAGCCTGGGCTCCCTTGTTAAAGCTGTGGTCTTCTATACTATCATTGAAAAGGTAAAAGTCGTGGCCGGCACTAAGTACCCATCTTTCTTTTAGCGTATGCATATAGCCAAAGTTAAGGGTGTTGAGGTAGTAGCCGGGGTCGTATTCATTGCTCCAATAACCGGTGAACCCTGCAAAAACACCAGAATGATGATAATAGGTAGCTCCCGGTGAGAACCCGTACTGGTCAAAGCCAAAATTGCGACCTGCGCTTACAATGTTACTTACATAGCCCAGTCGTAGATTGAGTGAGAAATATTTTGCGCTATCCAGGGCCAAAAGGCTGTCTACAAGGCTAAAGAGATCGTCCGGGACAGTTTCATTGGCAAAGAGGGAGTCCAGTTCACCGTATAACTCCTCCAGGGTAGGTTCCTTCTCTTCTTCCTGACCATAAAGGTGACCCTGAAAAATAATCAAGGACGTTAACAAAATGCCCCGGAGGAAAAAACTCCTCCGAAGCATAAATATATAACGTGCTATGTTATTCAACATTTAAGTGACTAATAGTCATTATCTCTCCGTTCCTGTCTATTGTTAATTCTTTCCCGCTGATCCCGCCGCCTCTCCAGCCGTTCAAGCAGCATCCTTCTAAAATCATCTTCAGCCTTTCTCAATTGAAGCAACTGTTGCGTGCTGATCACCCTTGTAAGCCTTTCTGCATAGGTACGGTCTATATTTAGCTGCCTTTCCTTTAGCTCAAGTCCCTTGTTCAGTAGCATTTTGCTCTCCTCCTCTGTCATATCTTTTCTGTCAACGGATTGGCGGGCGTCCATAAACTCCTGACGCAGTTCTTTACGCTTCTCGCTGTATTCCCTGTAAAGTGGCCAGAATTTCTCGGCCTGCTCGGGTGTAAGCTCCAGCCTCTCGGTGATCAGGGCTATACGGGCACTCTCTATTTTCTCCAGTGCTTCTTTACTTTGTGCCATTAAAAGGGTGCCTGAGAACACCAGCAGCAAAACCATTATAATCTTTTTCATTTCAAAACATTTGTAAATTTTCATCAGGAGATATGCCATATTGCTCGTATAGCAATTCCATATCCGCATCATCCAGTTGAGGGTCTGCCAGATCACCTGCACCAACAAGCGGGTCGGCTTAAATCCTCGATATCAGTAGCCTCAATTATTTCGTAAGTGTCGATCTCTGAATACTGCAGGTACAGCACCAGGTCGGCAGTTGGCACTTCGGCAAGCAGGTCGGCAGCACTGACCGTATCATCTTTTGGATGCTGAAACCCAATAAGCACTGATACCAGGAGCACTATTGAAGCAGCAGCGGCATACCCTATCATTTTCCAGTTTACCTGCACACCAAACTTTCTCTCTTTCCCGTTTTCTTCCTCATCTATCCTCTGCAAGATATTATCAGGCAAGGCCTCAAAATAGCCTTCAGGTGCCTGGTAAAGATCCTTTTTAGGGATTTTATTGAGGTCGATATTTCCTTTCTCTTCTTTCATTTGATTATTTAGATGCTTCCCGGTTCAAAAGGTTTAATTACCCTGTAAATATTCTTCAATTTTTTTTGTGGCATGGTGATAGCTAGCTTTGAGACTCCCCACACTACTGTCTGTTATCTCCGCTATTTGCTCGTACTTCAGCTCTTCATAATACTTCAGATTAAACACCAGCCTTTGTTTATCGGGCAACTGCAATATCGCCTTTTGAAGTTTTAGCTGTACCTCATCCCCATCCAAATGGACTTCACTGGTCAGGTTGTTGATGAGCACTTCTGTAATATCTGCACTAAAGAACATGCGCCTTCTCTTTTTACGGAGAAACTGCAGGCTTTCATTGGTGGCTATGCGGTAAATCCAGGTAAAAAGTCCCGATTCACCTTTAAATTTATCCAAATTATGCCAGATTTTCACGAACACCTCCTGCACAACATCATCAGCATCATCATGGCTGATGACCATTTTTCTTACAATGCCATATACCTTTTGCTGGTATTGCTGTACCAGCTTGGCAAAGGCCTCGCGCCTTGTATCCGCATGTCGAAATAACCGGACTAACTCTGCTTCTTCCACTGTAGGAGCTTTTGCTTCTAATGAGTTAAAGAAGTCACCGTGCATGGCAACTTCTTCAATGATAAGTTATTAATTTCCTGAATATAAATATGCTCAGGAGCCGGTGATTGTATAAACTTTGTTATTGATGGTGACGGTGATCTCATTGTCGCAGGTGCCATCACCATAATCGACTGTTCTGGTCCTGTTGCGGTCAATGCCGTTGATCACCATTTCTTTAACGCCGCTAACTCTGGCAAAGCCTCCACTGGCTCTACAGCTAAAATCAGTAATTATAGGCACTGTAATGGTATGGGTAAAGCCCCTTCCTCTGGTAGAAACACCCTTATAGGATCCGGTGATCCTGAATACATTATTGGAAAGTATGCCATCTCCTTCACCTTCGAGCCATTCTCTTGTGGTTGAGCCGATCATTACAAATGTATTTCCATCAGGGTAATGGATCGTGTAGTCTTCCAAAGCCCTGGTTGCGGTAAGGTTACCCTCTGCATTTCTGTTGATGTCTCGCAGCAAAATGGCCCCGGTTATATTTTTGTTGTTCACATAGTAATCTTCAAAAGTGATCACCCTGTTGGCCATATCGTCGTCAAAAGTACCTCCATAAGTAATGATGATCTTACCTGAGCGTTCCCTGCCGTAGGGGCCTATGCAGCCATTGCCGAAGTCGAGCGTAATAGTCTTGGCTACCTCATCACGAACAACGGTTACGCAAAGGCTGTCTCCGGCAATTCTTCCTCCGGAAGCAGCAGTTCCTTCCACCGACTGATCTATAATCTGAAGATCTTCATCCACAACCGCCTCCGATTCACTGCCATTTTCAACAATATCCAATTCCTCATCGGTAGAAACAGTTGCTACCTCATTACTATCTTCATTACAAGCCTGAAACATAAATATAGTGGCTGCAACTGTTGTGAGAAATATCAATTTTCTTAATGTGTTAATCCTTTTCATAGTCGTATAAATTTTGTTTTGTGCCCGTTAGATGAGACTGCGACTAAAAGGTTTAATGGCACTGAATATTTTTTCTATTTTTTTTCATCACGGCTCCGAAGAAGAATTTCAAAGAACATGATAGCACTCCGGCTTGTTATTAAAAGAAAAAAACATGGAAAAGGTATTAGTTGTAGGTGCCAATGGCCTTACTGGAACTGAAATAATAAAAATATTAAAGAACCATGGTCAATATGATCCCATTGCCATGATTCGTGATGAGTCGCAGAAAAGCAAGTTTGATGAAATGGGGATCGAGACCAGAACTGGCGATCTGGAAAAGGACCTTTCGCAGGTAGTGGAAGGCGTTAATAAAATCATATTTGCTGCCGGTTCAGGCTCCGAAACCGGGCCTGACAAAACGGTGGCGGTTGATCAGGAAGGTGCTAAAAAGCTGATTGATGAAGCCAAAAGCCATGACATCAAGAAGTTTGTAATGCTAAGCTCAATGGGAGCAGACGAGCCCGAGAGCCACGAAAAGCTAAAGCACTACCTGGAAGCAAAGCATAATGCTGATGAACACCTGATTAATAGCGGCCTCAACTATACGATAGTTAGACCCGGCCGACTGGTCAATGGTGACCACCAGGGACATATCCATGCCGGTGAAAAGCTTCATGAACAGGGACAGATCACTCGTGAGGATGTAGCTCAGGTATTGGTAGCAGTACTTGACCACTCCCAGGTAAGGAACCGCACGTTTGAGATCGTGAATGGGGATAAGAGTATTGAGGAGGCTTTGGCGGAGTTGTAGTGAGTTACTATTTTATGTATTAGAGGCATGAATCTCCTGATTTAGGAAGTATCATTAGCGAAACTTTCATAATCAGGAGATTCGGATTTTCTAACATAATAACCCTTATAAAATATAGACCTCTATTTTACTATTAATTTCCCTGTCTGTATTCCACCATTATTTTTCATGATTTGATAAAAATACATTCCATGATTTACCCTTACCCCATCATGGTTAACAGCATTCCAATAATATAGGTCTGATGAATCGGACATAGACAAATCAATTATTTTTATAAGCTCACCCTTGATATTTCGAATGGTAATTTTCTCAATTGCTCCATCTACGTTTTCAAAATAAAAACCAGATGCCGACGGGTTTGGATAAACTCTCATATGATCAACACCAATCTTCTCAATTAACCGGCTTTCATCATCCGAATACCCTGTTCTGAGGCCAACACTACCTGTTGATGCACTTAATTCATACACATGAACATCAAAGGGGGCAAAATAATCATTTATACCTCCGGCCAGTGTATTCTGTTGTACACTGAAATCTTTTGTTATTAACCTATCGCCGGGAGCCAAATTATTAGGTAAAGATATTACTGCATTAAGAGGTTGACTCGTAATATTTACTGCAATAATAATGTCATTACCGGCAGGATTTCTTTTCAGCAAAGTCCTTATAGGCGCAGCATCATATTGAGGGGTTTCTTTTGCAAAAATTTGATAACCATGTTCACCAGCCGAGGGGGTATTGGATAAGATATAAGGAGCAAGATAATCTATTTGACTATTAATCACCTTTGCCTTATTCCATAAATCCGTATAGCCATATGAGGACATACCAGTAAGCGTATTAAAAATCCCATTATGATAAGAAAAATCAAAAAAACCAGTAGCTCCATGTACTATAGAAGTAAAGATCATTGCTTCAAGCTGCTGGGCAGATGGCTTATGAAAAGTATTTTTATCGGTTAATTCTTGAAAAGCTTGTGCAACATACCAATTTGGGCGATCCTCGTTGGTAATCTCTCGAGTATCCGATATCACAGTGGCTAGTCTACTCAAATTAGTTATATCCTTACTTTCTTTATTATGGCCCGGATATACATCATGGGCAATTGCATCTCCTATTTTACATGTCTCAGTCCACTTTGGATAACGTTCATCAGTATTATCAACATGATCATCTACAAGAAACAGAAGGTAGGGAGAAACTTGAGCATAAGCATCGTGAAAGCCTTGAACCTCTTCTAATGTATACTTTCTCCCCGTAGGCTCATCAAATGTATGAAGGGCAAAAACATGTTCAGGAGAATTTAAGGTAAGCATGGGATTGTCTTCCATCACAGACCAGGAACTGCCATTTAGATTGTAAATATCATCATACAACCAAAACTCATGACGCTCCCTTTGATCCGTTGTTTTATAAATTCCAATACCATCTTTACCATCACCATTCCAATCTCCACTCATGGGGATATCATAATAATCACCTACCGTAACATGAAGAAATGGTTGTGATGAATCATAATTCTGAAAAAACCAAAACTGCCTTAAATCCGGCATATACATAGCAAATCCATCAATCCCGTCTCCATTCCAATCACCTGCTACCGGGATATTTCCTGAATTACCAACAGTTCTTGTCATAAGAGGAGTAGTGCTGTCTTTATCATTGTAAAAAACTATCTGTCTGGTTGAAGGAATATATATAGCATAACCATCTCTGCCAATTCCCTTCCAATCACCACTCATAAACATAACTTCTTCATTATAAACTGCTGAGACACCACCTAAACCCACTCTATTTAACTTAAAAAACTTAATAGAATCCGATTGGTAAATAGCTATATCATCCAAACCATCTCCATTCCAATCCCCTGAAAACCTTGTATCTCCTGAATTGCCAAGTTTCAACTGTTTATCAAAAATGTTATCTCCATCAGAATCATAGGCCACTAAGTTATCTTCGTCGCTACATATACCCACCAAATCTCTGGAACCGGAAAATTTTCCGGTAAAAGGCTTCCCACCGAGCTTCTTTAAATAGGGAATGAGTTTAAATTTATTATTCAGGGCATCTAGAGTACTTATGTCTTGATCATCTATAGGATAATAAGTGGGCCAAAAGAAACCTAAATTAAACCCTGCATTATACGCGGTTTGAATAGCACTATCAGGAATGTTATATATACCTTTTGGAAAAACAGACAGGTTCTCATCGTACTGAGTCAATAGGTTCCCATTAAAATCTGTGTGAGGCACTTTGTCGGTATAGAAAATCTGCTTACCTCCGGAAATATTATTAATTTGATTGAATTGCCACCATTTATATACGGTTGCCTGATTGGTTAATTGATTATAAAACCAGAAACCATAAGTACCATCAGTTTTCTTAATAAAAAAGGCAAACTCATCATCCCCATCGTTATCCCAATCGCCGGTAATTGGTGTAAAACCTGAGTTCCCAACCACCAAGCTCATTTCAGGTGTAGAAGAATCAAGATTCGTAAAAAAGTGTAATTCTCTACTGCTTGAATTGTACATAGCAAATTCATCATCTCCATCACCATCCCAGTCACCTGTTAGAGGGACATCTCCATAGTTGTCGATTTGAATTTGCTTAAACGGACTGGCTGAATTATAATCCTGATAGAACCAAAATTGCCGGGTATCCGGCATATACACACCAAAACCATCTTTACCGATTCCATCCCAATTTCCTGTTATTGGAACATTTCCACAATTACCAATCGTTTTGGAGTACTCTACTTTTCCTGCGTAAATATCAGAATAAAAGTAGAAGGTATTATTGTTAGGATTGTACAGGACCATCTCATCCCTTTCATCACCATAAAAATCAAGCGCCAGTGGGATATCTTTATAGCTCCCCATGCTTTTGGTTACACTATTAACTGTTGCATTCCCTGTACCATCCAGCATACCATACCGAAAAGTATTCCCAGTTCTCCACACTCCAATATAGTCCTTGGAATCGCCAACATTCCACTTTCCT
>NZ_SMLW01000626.1 GCF_009711405.1 Fulvivirga kasyanovii
AGTAATTGGTTTACCTTCTTTTCCATTAAATGCCATAACTATAATTTTTAGTAAAACATAAGTAGTAATAAACTTCTAATATATAGATATTTATGTGATATAAACATGATGGGGTTATAAAATTTATTAATTTTTTTTCATATCACCAACTTTAATTATTGACCCTGCAATAGGTTCAGGGGCATTTTTTTATACTTCAATCCTAAATCAACATAGAGCAGGCTCATCCTTTCTGGTATATTTATGTAATTTTCAGCCAAACTTTTAGCAATGACCCTGATTCAACTCGAATATGTAATAGCGGTAGACAATTACAGACATTTTGGTAAGGCTGCCGAGGCCTGTTTTGTCACTCAACCGACCCTGAGCATGCAAGTGCATAAGCTTGAAGAACAGCTTGGCATACTGCTGTTCGACAGAAGCAAATCACCGGTGAGCCCTACGGATATTGGTAAGCGTATCATAGAGCAGGCCAGGGTAATTTTGGCTGAGTCGAAAAAGGTTCAACAGATAGTGGATGAAGAAAAAGGTGAAATGGCCGGTGAGCTCAGAATTGGGATCATCCCTACTTTATCGCCTTACTTATTACCTCTTTTTATTAACAGCTTTATTGAGAAATACCCGAAGATCAAGATTAAGGTTGAGGAGCTGATCACTGAGCAGGTGGTAAGCAAGCTTAAGCATGAATTGCTGGACATCGGCATTATTGTTACTCCCTACGAAGACGCCAACCTGGTAACCAAGCCAGTGTTTTATGAGGAGTTTTATGCCTATGTCAACTATCGGAGTCCTTTTTATAAGGAGGAAAAACTTTCCATAAACAACATACCGGCCAATGAAATATGGTTGCTCAATGAAGGGCATTGCTTCCGCGACCAGGTGCTGAGCCTTTGCCATACTTACAAAGACCGTGATTCTCAGTTTAAATATGAAAGTGGCTCACTGGAAGCACTAAAGAAAATAGTAGATAAGCATGGGGGCATGACTTTGCTGCCAGAGCTTGCCACGCTGGATTTTGATAAAGCGGCCAAAGCCAAGCTGAGGCCTTTTGAAGATCCCAAACCTGTAAGGGAAGTAAGCCTGGTTATGCATAAGAGCTATCTGAAAAGAAAACTGGTGGAAGCCTTACATAAAGAAATACTGGACTCGATCCCGGATTATATCAATGTTCAAAAACATGGCGCAGTCATTAAATGGAAATAATGAAAAGTAATAACAAAGCAACACAATGTGTACATAGTGGCTCAATAATAGACCCTGTAACACGAGGAGCGGTAACCCCTATCTACACGTCAACAGCCTATGACTACATAGATGTTGACATTCATGCTTATCCACGATATTTTAATACGCCTAACCAGCGGGTAGTATCGGAAAAACTGGCAGCTCTGGAAAACGGAGAGCGGGCCATTACATTCGGCTCAGGCATGGCAGCTATTTCAACAACTTTATTTGCGTTGCTCAGGCAGGGAGACCATGCAGTATTCCAGAATGATCTCTATGGAGGTACCCATCACGCCATTACCAAAGAGATGGAGAAGTACGGCATTGAGTATACCCTTGTTGATGGCATGGAGGTTTCGGATTATGAAAAAGCGATAAAGCCAAATACCAGACTTCTTTACATAGAAACGCCATCAAACCCGTTATTAAAGATCATAGATATCAAAGCCATAGCCGGTTTGGCTAAGGCCAATAATATAGTGTCAGTGATTGACAATACTTTTGCCTCGCCGATCAATCAAAATCCGGTCGATCTGGGTATTGATGTAGTGGTACATAGTGGCACAAAGTACCTGGGCGGGCACAGCGATATCTGCTGTGGTATAGCAGTAACTTCCAATGAACTCGGACAGCATATCTGGGAATCGGCCATACACTTTGGGGGCAGCCTGAATGCCCAAATGTGTTACCTGCTCGAAAGAAGCCTGAAAACACTGGCCTTAAGGGTAAGACAGCAGAACAGCAACGCCCAAACCATCAGTGAGTTCCTGGATTCACATAAAAAGGTAAACAAAGTCTACTATCCCGGGTTAACAAACCATGAAGGTCATGAACTGGCAAAATCGCAGATGAGCGGTTTTGGGGGAATGCTTTCATTTGAGGTAAAAACAGACCCTGACAAGTTTGTGAAGGCACTTCAAATGATCAAGCCAGCTATGAGCCTCGGGGGTATTGAAAGCACGATTACTTCCCCACGTCAGACTTCCCATTCAAAAATATCGGCCGAAGAAAGGGCCAAGGTGGGGATTTCTGATTACTTGCTGCGCTTATCTGTCGGGATTGAAGATGCCAATGACCTGATCAGTGATCTGGACAAGGCACTAAACCATGATTAACAGTATACCACAGGAAATATTAAATTTTTGCGAATCAGCCTTCGGTGAGCTACAGTCTTTCAGGCCTGCATCCGGAGGCTGTATCAATAACGGCGGCAGGATAGAAACGGAAAAGGGAGAATTCTTCATGAAATGGAATGCCTCCACAACTTTTCCTAAAATGTTCACTGCCGAGTCTATGGGGCTTAAACTATTGGCAGAGCCCCAATGCATACAGGTACCGGAGGTACTTGAGGTATACGAGGGCAGCCAGTATTCCTGCATAGTCATGGAGCATATCGCAACCGGCCCCAAGGCAAAAACTTACTGGGTTGATCTGGCGGAGGCTTTAGCTTGTCTGCATAAAACCACACGCAGTAAATATGGCCTGGACCATCACAACTACATTGGTTCACTCCACCAATATAACCATAATGAAGACCGGTGGGTCGATTTCTTCATCAACAACAGGCTGCTGCCCCAGGTAAAACTGGCCCTGGAGCATGGCAGGTTCAACCGCTCCGATATGGAAAAGTACAGCCGGTTTGAAAGGGCGTTGCCGGGCCTTTTGAAGGAAGAAAAACCCGCACTCGCACACGGCGACCTCTGGAGTGGAAACCTCATGACCGGCCCCAACGGTAACCCTGTATTGATCGATCCTGCAGTAGCCTTTGTACACCGGGAAACAGAGCTGGCCTTTACCCGCTTATTTGGTGGCTTTGACAGGGAGTTTTACGAGTCTTATCAAAACATACTCCCTATGGAGCCAGGCTATGAAGAAAGGTTTGATATATATAACGTATACCCTCTTTTGGTACATGTAAATTTATTTGGCGGCGGTTACTATCAGCAGGCCATGAATACCATTACACGTTTCTCCTGAGCAATTATCTCCACATTTTTCCTCTTCCGGATTAGTGAGACCTCACTGCTGATGAATTAACCACACATCCGGATTATGGTATGATCTTTTTACTTAGCTAATGTGAATCAACCATTCTTTGCTATGGAACATGCTAACAATAGATTAATAGTATCCTTCGTACTTCTTTTGCTGATATCTGCGTGCGGCCCTGCTGAAAAAGAAGATACGGATAGGACTGAATTTGATTCCACTGAAGTAAGCTCAAAACGCACTACTGACCATTTCGAGAGTGACGAGAGAGGCATTGAAGATTCAGTCATTTATGAGTTTGCGCGCAAATACCCGGAAATGCAGTATGCTTATTTACCGACTGATGAAGGCAGGATCACTACCGTAAAAGGCAATTATCAGGTTGAGATAGACGGTGTTGACGGCCCTGCTGACCTGGAGAAATTTGCCAGACGGATGGAGGAACTCTATGAAAGCCGGGAGCGAAACCGCGAAGCCTATAATGAAGGAATTGATAAGCCTGCAGCACCTTTGAGGGGGTACGATGCTTACTACGAAATATTGGATCAAAACTTTGAATACCCTGAGGGAGCCGACAAAAACACACCAGAAGCTACAGTGTTTGTAGAGTTTGTGGTTGATGAAAGTGGTAATGTAGCCCAGGTTAAGGCCGTGTCCGGCACCTATTATCATAAAGATAGCGAGGTTGTAAGAGCAGTAGAAAAAGCGGCTGAACAGGCCATAAAAGAAGCAGATATGAAATGGAAACCGGCCGAAAAAGCTGGTAAGCCGGTTAAAATGAAGCTGGAAATCCCAGTCCCTGTTACGCCAGATTAACCGTACAGCAGCTATACCTGAAGCATTTTAACCTATCTCAATGAGATTTTGCCTCTTATTTGAGCGGTACTGGAAAAGAGCATTTCAATCGTTAAATTTACTGCTTAAACAAACTTCAGTATTTATGAAAAACTTTTTATTCCTGCTTTTCACAGTTGGGACCATTAGTCTTTCTTCTGCCCAGGACAAGAAGGACATCACCGTTGCGGACCTGTACCAAAAAGGCACGTTTAGCCAAAAGAGTGTCTACGGCATCAACTGGATGAATGACGGCCGTTATTACAGTGCCCAGGAAGGCAATGATATTGTGAAATTTGATGTAACAACCGGAGAAAAAGTTGAAACCATTCTGGACGGTGATCAACTCAACCCTAAAGTTACTTTTAACAGTTACACCTTTAGCGCTGATGAAAGTAAAGTACTGTTAATGACCGACCGCGAAAGCATTTACAGAAGATCATACAAAGCACAGTTTTATGTGTATGACCTCAGCGGCAAAAAATTAAATAAACTCTCAAAGGGTGGGCCTCAGTCCTATGCTACCTTCTCTCCGGATGGTTCCAAAGTGGCCTTTGTAAGGGAAAATAACCTTTTCTATGTAGACCTCAGCGATATGAAGGAGGTACAGATAACAGAGGATGGCAAGTTTAACCACCTTATCCATGGTAGCACGGATTGGGTGTATGAGGAAGAGCTTTCTTTCACCAGGGCCTTTGAATGGTCAGGTGACGGTAAAAATCTTTTTTATCTGACTTTTGATGAAAGCGGTGTCAGGGAGTACAACATGCAGGTATGGCACAATGGCCAGCTCTACCCTGAAGACTATCGTTTCAAGTACCCCAAAGCCGGAGAAGATAACTCGGTAGTGACCGGAACGGTTTATTCTCTCGCAAATGACAAAAAGCAGTCCGTTAAACTTAGCAGCGAAAAGGAATTCTATATCGCCCGGATCAAGAGAACAGAAAGCCCTTCAACGCTTTCCCTCGTCAGGCTGAACCGCTTGCAAAACAAGCTGGACATCCTGCACCTTAATACGAATACCGGTGAGGTGAAGGAAATTCTGTCTGAGAAATACGATACCTATGTAGATGTTGACTTTGTGGATGAACTTACTTATTTGAAAGATGGTAAACATTTTATCCATGCCAGTGAAAAAAGCGGCTTTAAGCACTTGTACCTTTATACCATTGACGGCCAGTTGAAAAACCAGATCACCAGCGGAAACTGGGAGGTAAGATCTCTTGAAGGTGTAAATGAGAAAGGCAAGAAGGCTACGGTTTACTACACCTCCACAGAAAAGTCCCCCATGGAACGGAATTTCTACTCCATTGACCTGAAAGGCAAAAACAAGGTGCTCTTAAGAGGAGAAGAAGGCACTCATGCCATTGATATGAGTGGTGATCAAAAATATTATATCGATTACTATTCAAGTGCCACACAACCGTTGAAAGTAACGCTTTACCAAACGGATGGCAATAAGAAAATCAAGTTGCTGGAAGACAACAAAAAACTGGAGTCTGTTGCAGGCGAATATGGACTTCAGCCCAAGGAGTTCTTCACATTCAAAACCGTGGATGGATCCATCCTTAACGGATATATGCTTAAGCCCGAAAATTTTGACGCTAACAAGCAGTACCCCGTACTTATTTATCAGTACAGTGGCCCGGGATCTCAAAACGTGCTTAACTCATGGGGTGGCAGCCATTACTACTGGCACCAGTTACTAACGCAAAAAGGTTATATAGTAGCCGTTATCGATACCCGGGGAACGGGCGGCAGGGGCGCTGCGTTCAAAAAAATCACCTATAAGCAGCTCGGTAAGTACGAAGTAGAAGATCATATCGAAGGAGCCAAATACCTGGCAAACCTGCCTTACGTTAACAAAGACAGAATTGGTATCTGGGGCTGGAGCTACGGAGGATATATGTCTTCTCTGGCATTATTTAAAGGCGCCGATGTCTTCAAAGCGGCAGTGGCTGTTGCTCCCGTGACCAACTGGAGGTTCTACGACACCATATATACCGAACGATATATGGACACTCCTCAAAATAACCCTTCAGGTTATGACGATAATTCACCCACAAGCCATGTGGAGAAACTAAAAGGTAATTACCTGCTGATACATGGAACCGGGGATGACAACGTACACTTTCAAAATGCGGTAGCTCTTCAAAATGCTTTAATTGCCTCAGGCAAGCAATTTGACTCGTTCTACTACCCTGACAGGGCCCACGCTGTGTACAAAGACAATGCACGCATGCATTTATTTACTTTGATGACCGATTGGGTGTTAGAAAATTTATAATTAACAGGGGGCCACACCGGTAAACGGGTTGGCCCCTTATTTTTTTCCAGAATAATGAAAGAACCGAAGCAGCTTTATTTCATTGCCATTGTTCCTCCCGAGCCAATCTATAGCCAGATAGCTGAATTCAAGGCTCACATGGCCGAACAATATAATTCCAAAGCTGCCCTTAAATCCCCTCCACACATAACCCTGCATATGCCCTTCCGGTGGGACGAGGAGAAAGAAGAAAAGATATTCCGCACCCTTGAAAACCTGACCGACAACCGACAAGCTTTTGATCTCTCCCTCGAAAACTTTGGAGCCTTCAAACCAAGGGTGATCTACGTGGACCTTCACAGGCAACCCGCCCTGGAAGACTTACACGACGACCTCAAAAAGGTGATGAAAATTTCGCTGAATATTTTTAATGCTGACTATAAAGACAGAGGCTTCAACCCACACATGACCCTCGCCTTCCGTGATCTTAAAAAGCCCGCCTTTTTTGAAGCCTGGAAGGAATTTGAAAGTAAGGAATTCAATGCCTCTTTCACGGCAGACAAAATCATACTGCTAAAGCATAATGGCAAAAACTGGGATGTTTATCGTGAGTTTCCTCTAAAAAAATAAGGCTGCCCCGTGTTTCAGGGACAGCCTCATTCAGGAAGATCAATTTTACTTTAATATTAGTTGGTATTACCGGAAGCGTTATTGCTGAAGGTATTGCCCGAGGCTGTAAGTGTCGAACCACTTTCAGCAAATATACCGTACCCTGCACTGTCAGAGATGGTTGAGTTGGTCACTACCAGTTGGTCATTGTTTTCAACACCAACATTAAATTTGGCATAGAGGCCTCCGCCCAGGTCTGCACTTCCGCCGTGTTTTATTACTGCATGATCAATCAGGTTCCTCACATCATTGGTAAAGAAACCTATGCCTCTCCAGGCACCGGGAGACTTTGTTTTACCGGTGAAGCTTACCTTTTTAGCTGCTGTACCCTCAACACTTAAGTAACCATCTCCACCTACAGTAACGCGAATATCCGTACCTGCTTCAAAGTTGGCTCCTGCGTTGATGACCAACCCGGACTCAATAGCCACATTGCCAGAAAAGAAGTAAGGGGTTTGATTAGACAAAGCTACCCAGGTTACTTCGGTTGCACCCTGTTCTAATGTAGAGCTTATAATTTCGACACTATTGTCTCCATTACCCGTGTTAAAAGTAGAGGCCTCGTCCAATTGATGTACTTGATTAGCATCCAATGCCATGGCTGTACCCACATTGTTCTTGAACTCATTATTGGCAAAGGCTTCCAGTGCTCCACCTTTTTCTACATACAGACCGTAACCATTGCTATCTCGAATGATAGAATTGGTGACTTTAGCTCTGTCCCCATTTTCAATTCCGAGATTAGCCAATACATAAAGGCCACCACCGGGCTCATTGCTTCCCCCATGGGCTATCTCCACATAATCAAACTCATTTTTAGTGTCGTTGGTGAAAATATGGATGCCTCTCCAGGAACCTGCCGTGCCTGCCTTACCTAAAAAGCTAACCCTGTTGGTAGCAGTTCCTTTGGCAATAATGTAACCCGTACCCTGAATGGACATGTCCAGATCTGAACCGAACTCCATAACAACACCTTCATTGATTTTCAGTCCACTCTCCACATGGATGTCTCCTGTTACCCAGTATGGTGTACCATCAGCAAAGGCTGTCCAGATAGATTCTGTACCCAGACTCAAGGTTGATCCAAACAGCTCTACATATTGGTGACCATTATCGGTAAATGAAGAGCTGGCATCCATCTGTGTCATATTATTGGCATCTATGGCCAAAGGCATACCTGTATTATTTTTAAAGGTATTATTAGCAAAACCGGTTAGTGCACCACCTTTTTCTACATATAACCCATAGTCACCACTTTGAGCGATCGTACAGTTGGTGACCTTCATCTTATCACCATTTTCAATACCTACATTGAATTTGGCATACAGCCCACCACCATATTCAGCACTTCCTCCATAATAAACCTGAACATAGTCCATCACATTTCTAACATCGCTGGAGAATACACCCACACCTTTCCAAAATCCATTACTTTCTGTTGTTCCGGTCATTACTATAGGTTCGCTGGCACTTCCTTCTGCCAGTATCGCTCCGGAGGACTCGATATTCAGGGCCACATTGCTTTCGAAGACGATCTTTACGCCCGGCTCAATGATCAGGTCTGCCCTCATATTCACATTGCTGGAAGCGATATAATCAGGTTTGGCCGGATTAGACACACGGTTGACAAGTGTGAGGTCACTATCATGCGTACCTCCTATTTCTTCCGGTGCTATAGCCTCTTCGGCTGTTATGCTCACTTCATCAGAGCTTTGTCCGTTCTCATTGGAAATGGTCAGCTCAATAGTATAACTACCGGCTACATCAGGCGTAAACCCTGGAGCAGCGGTAGTAGGGTTGTTTAACGTCACAGTGCTACCGGCAGGGGAGTTGGTTATCGCCCATTGAAAGGTAAATGCATTACCCTCAGAGTCAGAAGAACCACTGCCATCTAACACCACGGCATCCCCAACAGATACAAGCTGGTCCGGCCCGGCATCTGCCATTAGCGTTCCCGTTGGTGTGGGGTCTCCGCCATCATCATCACCACAACTCACTAAAGTCAGCAGCAAAGCCAGCGAAAGCATGTTAAAAAAGGTTAAAAGATTGATTTTACTTCGTTTCATATTTCCTCGTTTTTAATTTCAAATAATTTGATTCGCGGCCTTTATTCAGCGGCATATAGAATTGTAAACTTTTATGTAAAAAAAATTATGTTTTTGTGCTGCGGTCGGGTATGTTTATCTTCGGGATTTAAATAAGATGTTTACAATTCAATTTTTCGGAACATTAATAAACACAGAAGGTTGGAGCGGACAGATCAGGAGATAGTTGATAGAATCAAAAGGGGTGATGATAAGGCTGTTATGACCTTATATGATAGCTACAGAAAGGAGTTTCTCCATTGGGGCTATAATAACTACAGCCTGACAGAGCAGGAAGGTGCCGATGTTTTTCAGGATGCCGTGATCATTATTTATAAAAATATCCGGCAAGGCAAGCTGGAACAGTTATCAAGCTCGTTAAAAACCTACCTGTTTGGCATTGGAAAAAACCTGGCCTTAAAAAGGGTGAGCCAAAGTTCAAGAATGGTTGTAAGCAATGAAGCCGTTGAGTCTAACCCCGGTTTTGATGATGAAGACCCTTTTGAAGCCACCGAACGGCAAAAGGTGATCGCCGGAATGTTGGATAGTATGGGAGATCCATGCAAGTCCATCTTACGGATGTTTTATTTCGATAAGTTTACTATGGATGCCATTGCGTCCAGGCTAGGCTACAAAAATGAGCATGTAGCAAAATCGCAAAAACTACGGTGTTTTAATCAATTGAAGAAGATGATCAGCGACCGGTTCAATTCTGAAGATATATAGCATGGAGGATAAAGGTTATACCGATATTATCAACAGATATCTTGAGGGCGAGATGTCTTCAGCGGAGAAAGAAAGCTTTCTTGAGCAGGTAAAGAGTAACGCTGCCCTTAAAGATGAATTGGAACTGGCGCAGGATATTCAAAAAGGGATCGAGCTACATGGAAGCAGGCGCCTTAAATACCTGTTACAGGCCGAGGAAAAAAAGTATCAAAATAAGCCTGCTAAAAGTTGGGGATGGAAAGTCGCAGCATCATTTTTTATATTGGTTGGCCTCGGATATGTCATTTTTAACTTTGCCAACAGGGGTAGTAGCGATATCTACAGTCAGTATTATTTACCATACCCTAACATAGTAAGCCCTGTAAACAGGTCTGACGAAGGAGTACGGTCTGATGCCCTGGCTGACTATGAACAAGAGAACTACCAAAAGGCTATTGAAAAGCTTGCTAAGCAACTTCAGTCTGACCCGCAGAATGATGTTCTGAATTTTTATATAGGTCAATCGCTACTGGCAACCGGTGATGCGGATCAGGCTATTCCCTATTTTAAAAACATCGGGCCCGCTTCCCGGTTTTACGACCCGGCAGCATGGTATTATGGATTAAGCTTATTGAAAACCAGGCAAATGGATGAGGCAAAAGCACAGTTCGAACAAATAGCCGGCTCAGGAAGCAGCTATGCTGATGAAGCTGCTGAGATAGCCGGTAAACTATGATCTTCCGTTTCTTCGTCGGGAGTAGAAGTAAGCAGCGCCAATAAGCAATAAAATGCCTCCGGCTCCTGCGTAAATGTAGCTGTCATTTTTAGGTTGCCCTACTTCTGGTTTTCCAATGAATACAAACCCACTCCAAAAATATGGGGCAGCCGTATTGGCATCAGCAGTTGAAAGATAGTCCAACTTAGCCTTACGGAGGGCCTCAGGTTTTGACATGCCTTCTTTCAAATAGCCATAAAAGCTTTGCATGATCGTAGAAGTGGATTGATCAGGTACAGACCAGAGGCTCATCATTACGTTGGGAACCCCGGCATACATAAAGCCCCTGGCAAGGCTCATTACCCCTTCACCTTCATAATACTGCCCTTCTCCCGTATTACAGGCACTGAGACTAACCATTTCCGCTTGCAGTTGTAAGTTATATAACTCATAAAGGTGTAGAAAACCATCATTGAGTGAATCTCCTTCTATACTGAATGCCAATCTGGAAAATTTGGGATCACTGGGATCAACCATGGCATGCGTAGCCAGATGAATTAAACCCATTTGCTTTCCATGGCTCTTAAAATGGGTTTCTGTAGCGACATTGCCTAAAAGTGGCTCCGTATCAAACAGGCCGGCAATATTTTGAGCCTCATGTCTTGCATTAGGCAATGCTGCCAAAGCATTTCCGCCCCTGGTCTCTGTTTCAGATGCTACAAATTCAGGCGCATAAATAAGTGCGGAGGATATAGGTTGTGAAGGTCGTTGATGCAACAAAAAATTTATTGACGGGCTATAGGTCACTGCAAATTCATTGATCAAAAATTTCTGGGGTCTATCTACAGACTTAAGCGCTTCGAAAGAAAGAAAATTTAAGACACCGTCAGGTATAATTACAAGTTGTGCTATTTGCCGCTCCTTCAACACCTCGGGGATTAAGTGACTGTACAGCCAATTTGCTTCATCATCAATATCGGCAGATCTGGATTTGACCTTTTCACCGAAAAGACTCATCTGCTTGCTAAGTTCCCGGGATTGGCCGATCATCTTAAAATCAAACTTATCTCCGGAAAGTGTTATCAGGTAAGTATTTTCCCCTCCCATAAAATAGGACAATACCGCTTGCCCATCTTGTAATATCGAATTGGCCAGATTTTCCAGGCTTATATGCTGATTACCATATTTTGCTGCGTAGTAATCCGGGTACTTCGACTGTAGTGCAGATATTACCTTGTCAAGTTCACGACGCTTACTAAAAAGCGAGCTGTTGTAGTCCTGTAGCTCCAAAGAGTCGCCCTTGCCCCACAAGGAAGCCCGCTTACTTTCATAAAAGGAGATAGTCGCTTTTAAATCAGCCTCCATATCAAATAAGCTATCATTTTTGTGCTGTTTAAGCAGAGAAAGGTTCAGAGCAGTAAACAATTCATTCCCTTTATTATCTTCCATCCAGTTCAGCGCCTGCTCTAAATATGAATTTCGTCCATGCGTATTATATAGAGTGTATGCCACATGAATAGCTTGCTCATATACTTGCTTAAAATTTGAAGAAAACAATAATCTTGATTTTACCTCATTCAGATTAGCTTTAAAGCCGGCAATAAATTGCGAGGTAATAATATAATTTTCATACGCCCTTTGAAGAGAAGCAGTATCCTTATGAGCCCTATATTCAGTCATATATGCCCTGGCTTTCTTATGAAGGATTTTAATGGCCTCTTTGGGACTCAGGCATTGATCTTCCAGGGATGGCTTATTGTGGGGAGACCCACTTTCATAATCAAGATATATGGCCTCCAAAGCCTCCTGATAAAGCTTCTGTGCTTGTGCTGTTTGCATGGATTCCATCTCAATGTCAGCAAGTACAGCGTAGCCGGAAGCCGAAAAAATATTTTTGGTTCCTCTGTATTTATGGTTTATTTCAATACTCTCCTCCAGTATTTCCCTTGCCTTCTTGTAATTTCCTTTATGCTTATATACAATGCCAAGGTTAAGAAGGAACTCACCATAATAGGCGTGGCCTTCCGGAAAGACCCGGTTAATGCCCTCTATGGTCTTATTCGCAAAATATAGTGCGCTATCGTATCGCTCAAGGTCAGTATAAACTTTAGACAAGTCATCAAATAAAATCACCGTGGAGAGATCATCGTAGACCTCTCCTGTAGCATTTCTGTTTCCTTCTTTGGCTATGGTCAGAGCATCCAATAATTCAGCTTTGGCCAGCTCTGGTCTGTCCGAAGAGATATAGGATGCTCCCATATTGGTTTTGACAGCTTGTAAAAAATACGGATTGTTATTGGCCGACTCTATAATTTCATAGGCTCTTTTAAAATATCCGATAGACAGCGCTGTTTCTCCCTTATACTGGTAAGCGTTGCCTCCATTCATTAAAAACCGGAACAGCATCATTGGATCTCCCTGTGCAGAGGCCAGAGCCAACCCTTCCTCGTTGATCTCAATGGCCTTATGGATCTGCTCGGTACTTGCATACAGATGGCTTAATATAATCTTTCGTTTCATCCGCTTAACGGTATCCTGAGGACTCTGCTTTTCAACTAAGCTTTCCGATAATTCACAAAATGGCAGAGCAGATACGTACTCACCAAGATTTGTATAGCAAAGTCCTAGCAGGTAATTAAGATCGGCATACTGAATAGGATATTGCTTCCATTGATCCGTGCTATGTTCATATACTTTGGTCAGATAAGGTAGCAAATCCGTGCTTTTGCCTGAGCTGATACCTTTTAATACATGCTCGTTGAAGACAGCCAGCGCTTTCCTTCGGTTCTCGCTGCTTTCTGCCCTGGCAAATTGCTCACTGTATTTTTGCAGTTGCTTTTCAACTGTCGGTTTCTGGGCAGGAGCATTGAAGCAAACGGATAAAAACAATAGAAAAATGGTAATTCGAAACATGGAGGAATCTGCTTATATGGGGTAAAACAGTTAAACTTTTAGGGCTCAAGACGACCCGATAAAATTGTAAGACTGACCGGAATCAATGTATTGGTTCGTTAAACCCATTGCATTTCAGATACAGGTCGAAACCTTCGTCAGAACAGAAACCTGTAAAATTTTATTGAAGCCTGACTTAGAGCAGAGGATATCGAAAGCAGGATAATAGCAAGAAATATTTCTTTATAAAGCATAGTGCAGTTTTTTTATTTGACTGAAACATAGCCAATTAAAATAATTTATGCAAAATGCTGTATGGTCACTTGTTATACTCCAGTCTGTCGATTTTACGATCACCGGTAAGTTTCATACTCCTGATCTCCTTATCCACCTCCACATGCACCAGATTTACCTGATCGTCATATTCACTGGTCAGTATTTCACTATGCACCTGAATGGAGTTTAGTTTTTTTACCTTTTCTATTTCCATATAAGCATAAAGAGCGTCGCCTTCAATTTCATGGCCGAGGTAGTTGTGGGCTTCGGCTTTGCCATTGACAGAAATTTTGAAATTGGCTTTAAGGTATGCTTTTACCAGTTCATCGGTAGTAGTGCCTTTTGGGTCCAACAGATCAATTCGTTGGTTGCTATTATGGTTCCTGATAGCCAGCTCAAGGTCATCCAGGAATATTCGTTGAACAATTTCAAGAGCATTTCTCTCCCGGTCAAACTCTATGTCGCACACACTCACATGGATAGGGTGCATAAAAGACGACAAAAATATCACTGCCACTAACATGAAATACTTACGCATTGGTATAAATATATTTAACAAGTCTCACAAATATAGATTAAACTTGGGTCCTAAAACAATCAATCGTTTATGTCAGAATTCGGATTATATTTTGAGTTGGGGATTGATCACATCCTTGACGTCAATGGGTATGACCACATCCTTTTTGTTATAGCTCTTTGTGCCATTTATATACTTCAGGACTGGAAGCATGTACTTATTTTGATTACTGCTTTCACTATTGGTCATTCTATTACGCTTGCACTGGCCACCCTTCGTATTGTTAATTTTGATAGCGACCTGATCGAATTCCTCATTCCGGTGACTATATTTCTGACAGCACTCTCTAACCTTTTCAAGAAGGAGCGCACCATTCAAAGTAGCAAAATACAGACCAACTATCTTTTGGCACTATTTTTCGGGTTAATTCACGGGTTGGGGTTTTCCAACTTTTTAAGAAGCATTCTGGGCCAGGAAAAATCCATCGTATCCCCGCTATTAGCCTTTAACATCGGATTAGAAGTGGGTCAAATAATAATCGTTGCAGTTTTCCTTATAATTAGTTTTATATTGGTCGATATCTTTGGTGTCAAAAGAAGGGACTGGCGCATGGTCATTTCTTCAGCAACCGCTGGTATTGCCCTGATGTTGATAGTAGAAACAAAATTTTTGAATTAAATTTTTAAACCTAATGAAGAGAGTAATTTTAAGCCTGGCAGTACTGCTCCCTTTTCATTTTTCCTTAGCACAGGAAAAACAGTGGGAAGGCAAGTTTGAGCAGTTGGGCACTGAACTTCCGACCCCAAATGAATACCGAACAGGATCGGGAGCACCTGGAAACGAATATTGGCAGCAACAGGCCAATTATGAAATTGAAGTAGAGTTAAATGACAATAACCAAAGCATAACCGGAAAAGAGAAAATAACCTATATTAACAATTCCCCGGATGTGCTGAGGTATTTGTGGGTACAGTTAGACCAGAATGTACGTGAGCAGGGCAACAATACCCTCAAAGTACAGGAGGTGGCTGTTGTAGATTCCCTGCCTGCAAAGTTTGCTGCCCAGGGATTAGGGTTAGCCGATTATGATGGTGGTTTTAAGATCAAGTCGGTAAAGGATGCAAGTGGTAACGCTTTAAAATACATCATCAACAAAACAATGATGCGTGTGGATCTGCCGCAACCTTTGAAATCCGGTGAGTCTTATACATTCGGGATAGAGTGGAGTTATAATATCAACGACAGAATGGAGCTTGGCGGAAGAAGTGGTTTGGAGTACTTCCCTAAAGACGATAATTACCTTTACACCATCGCACAGTTCTTCCCAAGAATGGCTGTTTATGATGACTACGAAGGGTGGCAAAACAAGCAATTCCTCGGCCGTGGTGAGTTTGCCCTGCCGTTTGGGGATTACAAAGTGAAGATCACGGTTCCTTCTGACCACATTGTAGCTTCTACAGGTACCCTGCAAAACCCTAAGGATGTGCTAACCAAGCAGCAGATAGAAAGACTGGAACAAGCCAAAAAATCATTTGACAAGCCGGTGATCATAGCTACTGAAGCGGAAGCTATTGAAAGGGAGAAGACCAAATCCAACAAAAAATCTACATGGGTTTTCCACGCTGATAACGTAAGGGACTTTGCTTTCGCTACATCAAGAAAATTCATTTGGGATGCCCAGGCCGTTAAACTGGAGACTAAAACCCCGATGGCTATGTCGTATTATCCTAAAGAAGGTAATCCACTTTGGGAAGAAGAGTCAACCAAGGCTGTAAAAAACACTCTGGAAACATACTCTAAATACACCATTGAGTACCCTTACCCTAAGGCTATCTCAGTACACGCCGCATCGATAGGTATGGAGTACCCGATGATCTGCTTCAACTTTGGCCGTCCTAACGAAGATGGCACTTACTCAGATATCACCAAATACAGAATGATTGGCGTAATCATCCACGAAGTAGGCCATAACTTCTTCCCTATGATCATCAACTCTGATGAGAGACAGTGGACTTGGATGGATGAAGGTCTGAATACCTTCGTTCAGTACCGGACTGAGCAGGAGCAATATGATGACTTTCCTTCAAGAAGAGGGCCTGCAAAAGGCATCGTAGACTATATGAAAGGTGATAAAGCATTTATAAGGCCTATAATGACAAACTCTGAGCAGATAGTTCAATTTGGTAACAATGCTTACGCCAAACCAGCAACCGCGCTTAGCATCCTTAGGGAAACCGTAATGGGCCCTGAGCTATTTGATGCTGCTTTTAAAGAGTATGCTCAGCGATGGGCGTTCAAGCACCCTAAGCCTGCTGATTTCTTCAGAACTATGGAAGATGCTTCCGCTGTTGATCTTGACTGGTTCTGGAAAGGCTGGTTCTACACAGTTGACCATGTAGATATTGCAGTAGATGAAGTGAAGTGGTTCAAGCTGAGGACTGAAGAGTCTGACATCGAAAACAAAGGCAAAAAGGTGAAGAAAGGTGATCTTACAGCTAAAGAAGGAGAAGGCAAGGCCATGGATTTCAGCAACGGCCCCGAAGAGTTTTCTTTGGTAGAAACAGACCCAAGATACTATGGTGAGTTCATGAACCGTGTTGATGACAAAGCCATCATCCAAAAAGTAGCTGACAAAAACCTTTACCAGGTAACTTTTAAAAATGAAGGTGGCCTTGTAATGCCCCTGATCATCGAGTTTACCTTTGCTGACGGTACAAAAACGGTAGAGAAAATACCTGCTGAGATCTGGAGAATGAATGAAGAAAAAACAACTAAAGTATTTGCTTTCGAGAAAGAGGTGACCAACATCGTGTTGGACCCTAATGAAGAAACTGCGGATACTGACGTGGAAGACAATATTTTCCCAAGAAAGGAAGTACCCTCGAAGTTTGATGAATTCAAAAACAAGAAAGGGAAATAAAATAAACTTCTGCCAATCACCAAAAGCCTCTGAAAATCAGGGGCTTTTTTTATTCCGACACATTATTAAGACCATTTATAAAAGTTTTGCACATAATTAGCATAATTAGGAACTAACCGTTCACCGAAATGATTTAGATTAGCGTGTTATTCGACAAACCATAATACCAATAAGATGAGGAACAAAAGCATTTTTTTGCTGCTTCTTACTTTTTTGATCACCAATACCACATTTGCACAGGAAGAGTGGGGACAGAAGTTTGAGCAGTTGGGGCAACAATTGCCTACACCAAATTCATACAGGACCGGTTCGGGAGCTCCCGGTGTCAACTACTGGCAGCAGCAGGCTGACTACAAAATAGATGTTGCCATTGATGACAAAAAGCAAATACTGACCGGCTCCGAAACCATTAAATACTATAACAATTCCCCTGATGTACTTACCTACCTATGGGTACAGCTTGATCAAAACGTAAGGGCCAAAGGAAACCTCGATGCCCAAACAAAAACAGGGCCGATCAAAGACTCTACAACTGCAAAATCATTCCAATCACAAATGGCATTGGAGGATTATGAGGGAGGGTACAAAATTAAGGCTGTAAAAGATGCCGCGGGCAAGCCTTTAAAATACATCATTAACCGCACCATGATGCGTGTGGACCTGCCTCAGCCTATGAAAAAAGGTGATACTTTCACCTTCTCCATAGATTGGACATATAACATCTACGACCGCATGGTGATGAATGGCCGTGGCGGTTATGAGTACTTCCCTGCCGATGACAACTATGCCTATACCTGCGCGCAGTGGTTTCCACGTATGGCTGTCTATGATGACTATGAAGGGTGGCAGAACAAGCAGTTTATAGGAAGGGGCGAGTTTGCCCTTGCTTTTGGAGACTATGAAGTAAACATTACCGTACCGGCAGATCACATCGTAGCGGCTACCGGCGAATTGACCAATGCAAAGGAAGTACTTACAAAAACCCAGTATGACCGGTTGGAGCAGGCTAAGAAAACTTTTGACAAGCCAGTATTTATCGTAACTGAGGAAGAAGCCATCGCCAACGAAAAAAGCAGGGCCACAAAAAATAAAACCTGGAAGTTTGCAGCCAAGAACGTAAGGGATTTTGCCTTTGCATCATCAAGAAAATACATCTGGGATGCGCAGGCTGTAAAACTGGCTACCAATACTCCCCTGGCTATGTCTTTTTACCCTAAAGAAGGCAACCCGCTTTGGGCTGATGAATCAACCAAAGCTGTTAAAAACACCCTTGAGGTTTACTCTGAAAGAACCTTTGACTATCCTTACCCTGTAGCCATTTCAGTAAACGCAGCGAATCAGGGTATGGAGTACCCTATGATCTGCTTCAACTTTGGAAGGCCAAGAAATGGCGTGATCTCAGAAAGATTGCTGGATGGCATGGTAAGTGTTATCGTACATGAGGTAGGACACAACTATTTCCCCATGATCGTTAACTCTGATGAAAGACAATGGACCTGGATGGACGAAGGACTGAACACTTTCCTTGAAAAAGAAACCAAAAGGGAGCGCTACCCGAACCTTGACCTGGAGTGGGGAACACCAAAAGGCGTAGTGGACTATATGAAAGGTGACAAAGACAATATCAGGCCTATCATGACGAACTCTGAGCAGGTAAAGCAATTTGGCTACAATGCCTACGGCAAGCCTTCCGCAGCGCTTACTGTGTTACGTGAGACAGTAATGGGGCCGGAACTGTTTGATGCTGCTTTTAAAGAATATGCCAACAGGTGGAAATTCAAGCATCCTAAACCTGCAGACTTTTTCAGGTCTATGGAAGATGCCTCTGCAGTTGACCTGGACTGGTTCTGGAAAGGCTGGTTCTACACGGTTGACCATGTGGATGTAGGCATTGAAGAAGTGAAGTGGTTCCGTATGCGCACCGAAAGTGCTGATATAGAGAACAAGGGCAAAAAAGTAAAGAAAGGCGACCTTACTGCTAAGGGAGGCGATAATAAAACGATGGATTTCAGCAATGGTCCCGAGGAGTTTTCTTTGGTAGAAACAGACCCACGATATTATGGAGAATTCATGAACCGGGTAGATGACAAGGCCATCATGCAAAAGTTTGAAAACAAAAATCTTTACCAGGTAAAGTTTGCCAATAAAGGAGGTCTGGTAACTCCGTTGATCATTGAATTTACCTTTACCGATGGCAGCAAAACGACCGAGAAAATTCCTGCCGAGATCTGGAGGATGAATGAAAAGGAGGTGACCAAAGTGTTTGCCTTTGAAAAAGAAGTTGCGGCCATCAAATTTGACCCTAATGAGGAAACTGCTGACACGAACCCTGATGATAACACGTTCCCTCCAAGGGAAGCAGCCTCAAGGTTCGATAAGTTTAAGCAGAAAGTGAATTAATGAGCTGATATCATTAAAAATAAGGCCGTCAAAAAAATTGACGGCCTTATTTTTTGTGCCTCTATTGCTGGTACTCAAGCGACCTCACTCAACCAACTCCCTCATTTTCCTGATCTTCTCCGGGTCAGCAATACGCAATTTAAATTCAGCTCCTTCCTCAGAACCCATACCGGCTATTTGCTCATTTCTATAATCCATGCCACCCTCTTTATAACTCATAGCCGAGAAGTGAATTTCATTTACTTTAGCCTTGTTAACTATTTCGCCCACAGTTTGCTCATTGACCCCTGATCCCGGCATAATAATAATCCTTCCGGCCGCCCGCTTCTGAAGTTCTGCAATTAAATCCACGCCATCGATCGCCCTCGACTGTCCTCCAGATGTTAGAATCCTGTCAAACCCCACTTCGATGCAATCTTCCAAAGCCTCAAAGGGATCCCTGGCCATATCAAATGCACGGTGGCAGGTCACTTTCAATGGCCTTGCTTTATCGATCAGCTCCTTGCAGCGTTTTTTATCTATGGTTCCGTCCGCGTTCAATATACCGAATACCACCCCGTCCACACTCAGTCGCTGGCACTGGCTGATGTCCCTTTTCATCGCATGAAACTCATAACTGGAATACAAAAAATCACCACCCCGAGGCCTGATCATGATGTAAACATCAATGGACAAATGCTGTCTCACTACTTCAATTACGCCATAGGAGGGCGTAGTCCCTCCCTCTCCCGGGTTATCACATAGCTCTATGCGATCTGCTCCCCCTTCCTGCGCTTTAAGGGCAGCCTCAATGGAATAAACTACTATTTCGAAAAGCATTGGATTGCAATTAAAATTGAAAAAATATCGTTATTAAAATTAATTCATGTTCAGCAGAGTAAATAACAACCTCTGATTAAAGGTCTATCTACTTTCTTCAACTGTTGGATATGGTTCACTGTAAAAACAAACTTTTGCTATCACAGCAACCGAATTTGCAATGAGGTGTTTTAGCGTGACAGATATCTTTTTCTAATATTTTCGGGATGTTTACCCATATTAAAAATATCGATAACATAAACAGTTTCTCCTTCTTGTAGATATATGATTTTATAATCTCCTTCAAGAACAAAACGATGCCCTTGATTAAGATTACGCAGTTCTTCAACAATATGTCCTCGATTAGCAAGAGTGGACAATGTTGCTGCCCTATCCAATATTTTATCTACTAGCTTTTGGGCTTGGCTTTTAGGAAAGTGACAGTGTATCTCCCGAAGGCCTTCTTCGGCGAGATCAGTTAGTTCGACAATCATTAATTACCAGTTCTTTGCCTCTTTCCGAACTTGTTGGATGCCCTTTGTTCGGCCTTCTCTTATGGATTTATTGGATGCCTCAGCACGAGCAATTAATTCTGATTGGCCGATAGCCTCTCCATCTGACTTATATCCCACAGCTTCACTATTTTCTTTCAATATCGCTTTGATTCTGGCAATAATGTTAAGATCCTGAACTCTGGCTAGTTGTTCAATTAAAACAAGCTTTTCTGACTGTATATCCATAATACTGGATTTGATTTATGTAAAGATAACACTTTCAGTCTTACTTTTGGTTTCATTATTGCCTCCCTTACTAGAGGGCTCCATAAATCCTAACACATAAAAAATCAAAAAGGCAACGCCTTCAAATCCACATTTCCTCCACTGATCACTATACCTACATTTTTGCCGGCGAACCTCTCTTTGTTTCTGAGCAAAGCCGCCAACGGCACTGCTGAAGAGCTTTCAACGACAATCTTCATTCTTTCCCAGATCAATTGCATAGCAGCTACAATTTCAGCGTCGTCCGCCAGTAAGATATCCTCAACGTGCTTCAATATGATCTCAAAAGGCTTTCTGCCCAGTGAGGTTCTTAATCCATCACAGATGGTTTGCGGATTGGTTTGAGGTACCAGTTCCTTCGATGTAAACGATCGGTAGGCGTCATCTGCACCTGAAGGTTCGCAACCTATTACTTTGGTTCCTGCTGAGAAATAATGAGCTGACAATGAGGTTCCACTAAGCATGCCTCCTCCACCAACAGGTGTCAGGATATAATCCAGTCTGTCATTAATATCCTCAATCAGCTCCTTCGCCGCAGTACCTTGCCCTTCTATAATGCGGTAATCGTCGTAAGGATGAATTAAGATGGCTCCGGTTTCGTCAATCACCTTCTGCAAGGTATCCTCCCGCGCCTGTAAAGTAGGTTCACATTCTATGAGCTCAGCGCCATAGCCCAATACAGCCGCTTTCTTTACCGAAGCAGAATTGGAAGGCATTACAATATAAGCCTTTACCCCGTTCTCCCTCGCAGCCAGTGCCACCGCCTGAGCATGATTGCCCGATGAGTGAGTGGCTACACCGGCTTTTCTGTCTTCGGCAGGCAGCGAAAGAACGGCATTCATCCCTCCCCGTGCTTTAAATGCACCTACTTTCTGAAAGTTTTCACATTTGAAAAAAAGATTCGCTCCCGCTATTTTATTCAGGCTTTCGCTGGTATAGACAGGCGTGCGGTGTATAAATGGGGCGACCCTTTCATGGGCTGCCATTAAAGACTCCTGGTCCGGTATTTTTGACATACGTATATTGACTATGTGTTTTAGTGTGCTTTCAACCAGTTCTCGCCTACCCCTACCTCTACTTCCAAAGGCACTTCCAGGCTTACTGCCGACATCATCAGCCTGATCACATTTTCTTTGACCTTTTCTACCTCATCTTTGGGTACATCAAAAATCAATTCATCATGCACCTGCAAGATCATTTTTGTTCCCAGATCTTCTTCCTTCAACCACCGGTGAATGTTAACCATGGCGATCTTAATGATATCTGCCGCACTACCCTGGATCGGGGCGTTGATCGCGTTTCGTTCGGCATAACCCCTCATGGTAGCATTTCTGGAATTGATGTCCCTGAGGTATCTTCTTCTTCCCTGGATGGTTTCTACATACCCCTGCTCCTTGGCTTTGTTAATGGACTCATCCATATAGTTCTTGATGGAAGAAAACTCCTTAAAATACGCTTTTATAATATCATTGGCCTCAGCCCGTGGGATGTTCAGATTTTGTGAGAGACCAAAGGCAGATATGCCATAGATGATCCCGAAATTTACCTCTTTGGCCTTCCTCCTCATATTCGGGTCTACATCTTCAAGGGATACGTTAAAAACTTTGGCTGCAGTAGTGGCGTGGATATCCCGGCCATTTTTGAAGGCCTCGATCATGTCTTTGTCCTTAGCAAAAGATGCTGCTATACGAAGTTCGATCTGCGAATAATCCGCTGACACCAGCACATGATTTTCATCCCTTGGTACAAATGCTTTTCTGATCTCCCTGCCTTTTTCCGTTCTTATCGGAATATTTTGAAGGTTAGGGTTATTCGAACTCAATCTGCCAGTTGCTGCCACAGCCTGTCCGTAATCAGTATGCACCCGCCCATCGCTGGCACTGATCATCTTGGGCAGTGCATCCACGTAGGTGGATTTTAATTTTTGATATTCCCTGAACTCCAGTATTTTTCTGGCTATATCATGCTCGGCTGCCAGTCTTCCCAAGATCTCTTCACCTGTAGCATACTGACCGGACTTCGTTTTTTTAGGCTTTTCAATAAGCTTGAGCCGGTCAAACAGGATCTCTCCCAACTGCTTAGGTGAAGCTATATTGAACTCACAACCCGCTATTTTATAAATTTCCTCCTGGGCCTGTAGGCTGGCTTGTTGCAGCTCGGCAGACATTTGTTTCAATGCCTCCTCATCTATTCTTACCCCTTCGTACTCCATGTCAGAGAGCACATAAACCAACGGGTGTTCAACTTCTTCAAGCAGGCTGTCAAGCTTTTTCTCTTTTTTGATCTGATCTGACAGCACTTGTTTTAACTGCAGTGTAATATCAGCATCTTCCCCGGCATATTCCACTACATCTTCCGGGGCTATATCGCGCATATTTCTTTGCCGCTTACCTTTAACACCCAAAACAGAAGTAATAGGTACACACTTGTAATTCAGGTATTGCTCTGCTATGGCATCCATGTTATGTGGCATTTCAGGCTCAATCACATAGTGGGCCAGCATAGTATCAAATATTTTCCCCTTTACATGAACACCATACTTTTTCAGGACCAGGATATCGTATTTAACGTTCTGACCTATTTTGGTGATTTTCTCATTTTCCATCACAGGTTTAAAGTCCTGGAGGATTTGCTTCGCCTCCTCAAAGTTCCCCGGAAGGGCCACATAATAGGCTTCACCTTTCACATACGAAAACGCCAGGCCTACAATCTCCGCCTCCACGGCATCAATATTTGTGGTTTCCGTATCAAAACAGAATTCATCCTGTATTTGAAGGAATTTTATCAGTTCATTCCTTTTTTCTGCTGACGTCACCAGGTGGTAGTCATGATCCACCGTTTTGATACTGGTCTTTTCAACCGCTACAGTTTCTGTAACTTCTATGGCTACTTTACTCTCATCACTGAACATGGAAAGCTGCCCTGACGCAGATGTTGTGGTTTTTCCTGTTAATTCTTCACCAAATATCCGCTTCATAATGGTCCTGAACTCAAGCTCTTCGCATATCGGCTTCAGCTTTTCCTCGTCAGGCCCTTCATATACCAGATCCTTTTCATTAAACTCAATAGGCACCTCAGTATTAATCGTTGCCAGCTCCTTTGAAAGTATTCCTTGCTGGCCATAGGTCTCTACATTTTCCTTTTGCTTTCCTTTGAGCTTATCCACGTTTGCCACCAGCTCTTCCACAGAACCAAATTCTTTAATGAGTTTTGACGCAGTCTTGGGCCCGATACCCGGAATCCCCGGAATATTATCAGCCGTATCACCCTGCAAGCCGAGCATATCTGTTACCTGGTCGACACGTTCTATATCCCACTTGGCCAGTACCTCAGGCACACCCAGCACATCTACGGCATTGCCCATGTAAGCTGGCTTATATAAATAGACATGCTCCTCTACCAACTGCCCAAAATCCTTGTCCGGGGTCATCATAAACACTTCATAACCCGCTTTACCCGCCTTCTTGGCCAGCGTACCAATGATATCATCCGCTTCATAACCATCCATTTCGAGTACAGGAATGTTAAATGCCCTGACAATATCCTTTACCACCGGTATCCCTACTTTTATGTCTTCAGGCGTTTCTTCACGATGCGCCTTATATTCGGCAAATTGCTCATGCCTGAATGTAGGCGCTGAGGTATCAAAAACTACAGCTATATGGGTCGGCTTCTGCTTTTGCAATACCTCCAGAAGGGTATTCATAAAGCCGAACATCACACCGGTATTTACACCCTTAGAACTGATCCTGGGGGTTTTACTGAATGCAAAATGGGCTCTGTATATAAGTGCGTAGGCATCAAGAAGAAATAACTTTTTTTCGGGTTTGCTCATGCTCGTAAAGGTATGCAATTGAAATTATAGATGATAAAAAAATAAAAGTGACTTTTTCAGCTATCAAAGTTATGGAATTAGCTAGTTTGTAACATCTATAATAAAAATGTAAATAGATATTCAATGAAAAAGTATGCAACCCACCTCCTGATAATAATCGCTGCAAGCATGACAGCATGCCAAAGCGAGCAAAGCATGAAAAGTGAACTTGGCTATTCGGAAGAAGCTGACTATGAAATGATCGAAGACGCTCTTGAAATACCTGTAACCGAACAGGCTCCTCCTCCGGATGTCAGGTTCGCCAGCCAGACCGAACCTGTTGAACGGAAGGTGATCAAAACAGCCAATGTTAATATGCAGGTGGAAAACCTGGATTCTGCAAAAGCAAATATTGACCAGATCATTAAGCGGTACAATGCCTACGTAAGCACAGATAACCGCACCAATAATACCTACAAGTTGTCCCTCGACATGACGATCCGTGTACAGCAGGACCAGTTGGATGATATGCTGAAAAAAATACTGTCACAGGCTTCATTTGTCTACACCAATAACATCAATGCTCAGGATGTGACGGAGGAGTTTGTAGACCTGGAGATCAGGCTAAAAAATAAAAGGGCCGTGGAGGAGCAATACCGAAAGCTGCTGCAAAAGGCCAACAAAGTGGAGGACATCCTTAAGGTTGAAAATGAACTTCGTATGATCCGCGAAGAAATAGAATCAAAAGAGGGAAGGCTTAAATATTTAAACAGCCAGGTAAGGATGTCGACTATTCATCTTACTGCGTTTCAGGATATATACCATGCCAGCCAGGCTCCTTCGAAGGGGTTTTGGCTCAAGATCGCGGATGGGTTCAGTGGCGGATGGTATCTTTTGCAAGAAATTATCATAGGCCTTATCTATACATGGCCGGTGACTCTGGTGATCCTACTTGTCATCTTTCTTCTTAGGAAACGGTTTAAAAATCTGCGCTTAAAAAGAAACAGGGGCTAAATGCCCCTTAACCTTCCTTCAAGGCTGCGGGTCTTTTCTTCCTCAAGGATTACGATCTGTTTGTAAGCCCCCACGAAGTGATATGCCAGTACCAGTGAATTGAGAAAGAAAATAGTGAGGTAGCCAAAGTTGAGGAATATAAAATTAACCTTTACTACCAAAGCATAGGCTGTCAGTTCATAAGTAAAGAGTGCAATGCCAATAATAATACTCATTGCACTGAACCAGGCCTCGTATTGCTTTTTGAATATAGCCCTGACGATAACGACAATGGCAAACAGAAAATTGACTGCTATAAAAAACTGGTAAGCAGGGAGCAACTGCGTGAAAAATACCGGAGGTAAAATGATCGTTAACGCAATGATGCAGTAATTGATCATGATAATAATGTACTTAAAAATCGATTTCTTATCATTCAAAAACACCTGACTGATAAACAACATACCTACCAGCATGCTGAGGTACAATGAGAGGTACTCGACTTTAACAGCCAGTTGCCAGCTTATGCCGTCGAAGAAAGAGGTGATAAGATAAATATTGGAAAAAAGGGAGCGTATACCCCAAAAAAGGCATAGGAGACCAAAGTATAGCGTGGCACTCTGCCCTTTTCTTATCAGGAAAAAGCCAATAAAAAAGGCTCCCAAAATAAGTAGCCCGCCAACCAGAAATACATTGGACACCATAATGGATTCATGGTGCTTATTAATATTTTCAGGCGTGCCAAGCTTAATGGATTTATGCACACCTCCACGATTGTGGTGGAAATTAGAAACCTGTAATATAATTTCAAGGGTCTCTCCGGGAGCCTCAAAGATCTTTACATAGGGTTGCCATGCAGGCTTTGCCCGGGAAGCTTCCGTTGAAACTGTACCGTTGGACGCCAGCAGGGTGCCATTGACCCACAAGGCATAGTTAGTGTAAACATTGGGAATGTCCAGACTAAGCAGATCGGGCTTTTCGTCCTTTTTAATTATAAGCCTGTATGTGGCATATCCCTCACCGGTCAGCTCAGTCCGCCCAAGTTTGAGGTCATTCCACACAGCAGGCATTTTTAAGTATTGGGGTTCAGGCTTGTTCTCAGCCACAAAATCGGCGGGAAAAAGCACCTGCTTCCAATAAAACTCCCATTCTCCGTCTAGTGCTATTGGGCCGGCGCTGTTAAAATCAGTGCGGGTAAGATCAAGGCTTCCGTGCTGTACTTGGGGTTGGGAGATAGCAGGAATAGCCAGCAGCAATAATAGGAAAGCAGCAAGCTTACTTGCGCTAAGTGGTTCAGCCATAGACATTTTACGATTGGTTTTAGTTTACCATCGTGCAAGCTAGCTGCTAATATTTTTAAATCCTAAGCAAAAACGCGGCAAAAGGTACATGAGGCTGTAATAGCCTTAATCCAACACTCTTTTGAGGAAAGCCATGGATTTTTGGTAAGCATCTTCTGTTGCTTCCTTATCATAATCAGGGTTACTGGGGTTAGCAAAAGCATGCGAGGCCTCATAAAAATGAACATTGAGCTCTTTTTGAGCCTCCTCCATATCTTTCTGGAAGTTTTCAACGATTTCAGGTGTGATCCACTCGTCCTCTCTGGCGAATATGCCCAGAACAGGAAAATTTACTTTTTCTTTAATTTTCTCTACATCCTTTTCCGGCATGCCATAGTATATTACTGCGCCCTGAGCCTCGCTTCCAGCCATCATGGCAGCCTGTAGTGCCCAACCTCCACCAAAGCACCAGCCAATAGTAGCTATCTCTGAACTATTGCCGGCATAATCTATCGCTCCTTGTATAATAGCCCTTGCCCTTTTATCATCCACCTGGCTCATGTACTCCGATGCTTTTTCCCGGGTCTCTGCTACCTTTCCGTCATACAGGTCCAGCGCCAATACATTTACAGTACCCAGGTCGCTGTAGTACTTCTCAGCCATTTTTTTAATGTGCCCGTTTAAGCCCCACCACTCATGGATCACAAACAGATAATCGTCAGAATCTACCTGGGATTCGAGCAGATACGCATTGGCGGTCTTTCCATCCGAGGTTTTGATTTTGATCATCTTACCGATTTTGCTGCGGTGTACATACGGCTCTGGTACCGGGTGTTCACTGTTAAACTTCTGGTTTGACGCAAACATGGCAAAACTTTCAGTAGCCGGAGTATGACATATGGTGATGTCACTCTGGGCAATTAGTAAATTCACTGAAAATAATAAGGCAATAAACAGGGTAAAGGTTTTCATGGTTGTTAAGGTTTTATAACTATAGCTTTAACAAGCCCACAAAATATTTTGTTTATTTCTGCCTTGCATAGACAATATAGTCTGTCACAGGAGGCTCAATACCTTCTTCCTTTAAAAGCATGGCAATCTGTCCCCGGTGATATGTGCTGTGGTTCAACACCTGATTGATAATTTCACGTATGGTGTTTTCAAATTTTTTGCCTGCGGTATTTTTATAAAAGATCATTTCCTCAAACGTATCAAACTTGTGGCCGTCCAGGTAGCTGAGCCAGTTTACAGAACTCTCCTCCGTCATGCTGCGCAACTCCCTAAGTTTATACTGCTCCCATAGAGGAAACGGAGAGGTGGGTATATCTTTAATGCGGTTTAACCATATGATCTGGGCGGACAAAAGGTGGCTAAAAAGCAGTAGTATCTTGTCATTCTTAACCTCACTTTTTTCAAGGGTGATCAGTACCCTTTGGTTTGCCCATGCATTATATTGAAACAGATCCCTGAAATGCTTTTTCATCAGTATGTTAATTTGTTAATTCCCTTTTCGGCTTTTAGAGTAGCGCTATCAATATTCTGACCTTACTCCGCCTTATCACTAAATTATAAAATAGATTCCTTAT
>NZ_SMLW01000484.1 GCF_009711405.1 Fulvivirga kasyanovii
AAAAAAAACTATTGAACGAAATAAAAAAGATAAAATAATGAAATCAGAAGAAGAGTGGAAAAAGGAGCTGTCTCCTGAGGAATACCATATTCTGAGAGAGAAAGGCACTGAGCGGGCATTTACCGGTAAGTATTGGGACAACCATAAAGAAGGTGTTTACTACTGCGCGGCCTGCCATCAAAAATTATTTGAATCTGACACCAAATTTGAATCTGGTAGCGGATGGCCCAGTTTCTATGAACCTATAGACGACGAAAATGTAGAGATCATTAAAGACACAAGCCTGGGCATGGTAAGGGAGGAAGTAGTTTGCTCCAGATGCGGCGGGCACCTAGGCCATGTGTTTCCCGACGGGCCGGAACCTACAGGCCTTAGATACTGCATCAACTCGGCAGCAATGGACTTTAAAGAAGAAAAATAGAGTAATGAGGGGCTTACAACAGCCCCTTATTCTTTTATATCCGGCCTGACCCATAAATGACTGTACCAATGCCACTTACCATCTGCTGACCGGACAGTGACAGTGTATAGTGTCCTCCGCCTTTTGAGTGGTGCTTTGGCTTTCAGCTTCACTTTCAAAGGACTTTTCTGCACGATCTCGGTCTCACAACTACCACCCTGTACAAAACATTGCAATGATGCTGTGTTTATATCTTCGTTCGTAAAACCCACCGTAAGCTCAGGGGGATTTTGAGCCACCAATACAGAGGCCGGCATTTCACTCTTTATCCGTAGCGGCTCCATCCCGGCCTTTTCAGCAAAACCATTGATAGATGCATAAGCATCAGCCATCGGAAACCTGGGCAGGGCAAAGTAATCACCATGGCTATACATTACTCCGGAATTCTGGGCTGTTGCCGCGACAAAGCCCAGATCCTCTACTGCTTTTTTCATCGACGGATCATATTCACCATAAGGGTATGCAAATACAACAGGCTCCAGATCCAGGTGTTCTTGTATCAATGCCTGCGCCTGGCTGACGTCATCTTTAAACTTTTCGACCCGCTCTTGCTCAGGAATATTCAAAAAATAAGCATGGGAATGGCTATGATTGCCGATCTCCACTCCTTCCTTGGCGATTTGCCGCAGTTCCTCCCAATCAAGATAGCCTCCGCCACCCACAGTTTCCGTGTTCACAAACAGTGTAGCCGGGTACCCGTACTTTCTCAACAGAGGCATCGCTCCGGTCAGAAAAGTATCATACCCGTCATCAATGGTGAGCACTGCCACTTTCTTATTCTCTTTACCCGATTTCAGATATTCCACGGCATCAGAGAGTGTCATTACCGTAAATTCATTGTTTTTGAGGTATTGGAGATGCGCTGCAAAATCATCGATGCTCACATTGGTTGAAGGGTACCTGCTATCTCCGAACCGGTGGTACACAAAGCAAACCACCGACCTGTTGCCCGTTATCGTAATACTGTCAGTTGAGGACTGGGCAGCACTTTCAGATGAACGGGAGTCACACCCTGAAACTATCAACAACAAAAGGAGAACAGATATTAACCTCATCAGCGGCACTTTAAAGGATGATACGATTTTGGGTGTTGTAATAAGAGGGATCGAGTTGCAGGCTGTCATATTGTGTCAGTTTATTCTTTTTCATTACCATATTTAGCCTCGAAACATAGGTATAGCGTAATTCAGAATAATTTTTCAGAAAGTAAGTAAGCTGGTACGGATCCTTGACCTTCAACCGTTGCTGGCGGTAGTTACCATAAGCGTTGGCTCGCGAAAGCGTCAGGAAGTAGTCCCGGATTGAACCTCTCAAATCAGGATATTTACGCAAGAATATGGCTTGGTCTCCCCTGCTCTGAGACGCCATGATCCTGTCCTCGTCAGGGTTATATGACCATACCCCAAAGATATTGTTGGCCTCATTAAAAAACCTGGAGCTTCCCCAGCCGCTTTCTATCGCGGCCTGAGCAAGCACAATGCTTGTAGGGTGCGTGGCCATTCGGTTATATAAATCTTCCGGGCCGTCCGCCTTAAACTCATCCATCTTCGCATCATAAAATACCTTGTCTTCCCCGCTTACGGGTTCTCCATTTTCCATCTTCCATATGATATTACCAATGCGCGCCCTTTCCACAGCCAGATTATGCTTGACCATCAGGATCGAAGGCAGCAGCATATCAATAAACTTTCTCTTCTTCTTTTTGATGGAAAGCCTGCCAAAGTCGATTTTGTTGTCATAAAGCACCGGCCTCACCCACTTTCCCTGTATAGGCCGGATGTCCTCAGGTTTTTCTGCAATAATGAAAGCAGGCTTCATTACCGGGTCAGTACACCCAGCTAAAAAAGCCAACACCAACATAAAACAAACTATTTTATATCCGGACAGTAATTTATAATTATTCAACATTTTCCAAAGTTACATCTCTTTGAGATAATAAAGATGCCAGGGTCATCTTTCCCGATTTCAAAAAACATATTATATCTTCGCATTCTCACAACAAACGCACAAGTTTTGAAGTACGATATTATTGTAATAGGTGCCGGGATAGTAGGTCTCGCTACCGCCCTAAAGATAAAAACAAAAAAACCTGCCCTGAGGTTATTGGTAATCGACAAAGAAGATAAACTGGCAGCCCATCAGACGGGGCACAACAGCGGAGTGATCCACTCAGGGCTCTATTATAAGCCGGGAAGTCTGAAGGCCACCAATTGCATTAACGGATATCACCAGCTTATCGCCTTCTGCGATGAAAACGGGATCGACTATGAGCTTTGCGGAAAAATTGTAGTAGCTACCTCGAAAGAAGAAATCCCTTTGATGCACAACCTGTTCAAAAGAGGTGAGCAGAATGGCCTCACCAATATGAAGCTTCTAAACGCAGATGAACTCAAAGAATATGAACCTCATGTCAATGGCATTGAAGGTATTTTCGTGCCTCAGACCGGTATTGTTGACTACAAGCGCGTAGCACAAAAATACGCTGAACTTATCCTGGAAAAAGACGGAGAGATCAGGCTTGGCGAAAAAGTTACAAACATAACTACCGGGAATGCCGAAACCACGGTAACCACTACAAAAGGCAGCTATGCTACCCGTCTGGTTGTGAATTGCGCAGGGTTGTATTCCGATAAAGTGGCCCGGTTCACCCATCAGAAAATTGATGTTAAGATCATACCGTTCAGGGGTGAATATTATAAATTAAATGAGGATAAGGAAGGACTGGTAAAAAACCTGATCTATCCGGTGCCCGATCCTAATTTCCCGTTTCTTGGAGTACACTTCACACGTATGATGGAAGGTGGCGTTGAGGCCGGCCCTAATGCAGTACTTGCATTTCAGCGGGAAGGCTATAAAAAAAGCGACATAAACTTAAAGGAACTTGGCGAATCACTTGCGTGGCCCGGCTTTCAGAAAGTAGCGATGAAATACTGGAAAACAGGTATGGGTGAAATGTACAGGTCATTTTCAAAAGCCGCCTTCACCAAAGCCCTGCAAAAGTTGCTGCCTGAGATCAGGGAAGAAGACCTGAAACCAGGAGGTGCGGGTGTACGAGCCCAGGCTTGTGACCGCAATGGCGGCCTGATCGACGATTTCCTGATCCTGGAGAATGAGTATGCCGTAAATGTATGTAATGCGCCATCTCCGGCCGCTACTTCCTCACTATCCATTGGAGATACCGTATCAAATCTTGCATTGAAACGTTTTTAATAATTAACCAAAGGCAGATTTAACTATGCTTACCACAAATGAACTTGCACGATACCAGCGCCACCTCACCCTGCCCCAGTTCGGAAAGGCAGGACAGGAAAAACTCAAGGCTTCAAAGGTTTTGGTGGTAGGCTCCGGTGGATTGGGCAGTCCCGTGTTGCTTTACCTTGCTGCTGCCGGTGTAGGCACGCTGGGCATTGCAGACTTTGACCACGTGGACGAAACCAACCTGCAAAGGCAGGTGCTGTTTCAGCAAAGCGATATAGGAAAATCAAAAGCACGCCTTGCTGCTGAAAAACTGAAAGCGCTCAATCCGTACATTGATGTAGAAGTACATGAAACCCGCCTGACCTCTGAAAATGCGCTGGAACTGCTGGAAAATTACGACCTGATCATCGATGGGACTGATAATTTTCCTACAAGGTACCTGGTCAACGACGCCTGCACCATGCTCGACAAGCCTTTTGTATATGGCTCTATTTTCAGGTTTGAAGGCCAGGTGGCAGTATTTAACTATCAAAATGGTCCAACCTACAGAGACCTCTACCCGGAACCACCGGAACCTGAATCTGTACCCAACTGTGCAGAAGGAGGCGTTATAGGCGTGCTCCCGGGCATAATCGGATCCATGCAGGCCAACGAAACTATCAAGGTATTAGCGGAGATCGGTGAGCCACTTTCAGGAAAGATACTTATCTTCGATGCGCTGAGCATGCAAAGCAGGATCATTAAAATTAACCGAAATAAAAATGCTCCCGTAATTGATAAACTCATCGACTATGAAGAGTTTTGTTATGGGCCTAAAAAAACAAAAACCATGAAAGAAATTACTGTACAAGAGCTGAAATCACTTCAGGAGTCGGGCGAAGACTTCCAGTTACTTGATGTTCGTGAACCGCATGAGTATGACATTGCCAATTTGAACGGCGAACTTATCCCGATGCAGCAGGTACCTGAAGCCGGCGATAAAATAGCCAAAGACAAAAAGGTGATCGTACACTGCCGTAGCGGCGCAAGAAGTGCCCAGGCTATCCAGTACTGGGAAAACAAATATGGCCTGGACAACCTTTATAACCTTAAAGGAGGTATACTGGAATGGGCAAGGCAAATTGATCCTGAAATGCAACAATACTAAAATATGGCAAGCAGAAAATCTATTGGAATAATCGGTATGGGCTGGGTTGGCAGTAGCGTTGCCATTTCCATACTCCACGCTGGCATCGCCAATGAGCTACTGCTGCACGATATAAAAACAGAAATTGCGGAAGGAGAAGCTATGGACTTAAGCCATGGCTCCTCTTTCTACCCTACTGCCCGGGTAAGGGCAGCCTCCATCGATGACATGATGAACACGGATGCCATCGTAATTGCGGCAGGCCGTGGCGGAAAACCCGGAGAAACGAGGTTGCAACTGCTGAATGAAAATGTGATCATCGCCCGTGATATAGCCCTCAAGCTCAAAAATTATCAGGGCATAGTAGTGGTGGTTTCTAATCCTGTTGATGTACTTACCTATTTTATCCAAAAATTTTCAGGGCTGCCCGAAGCCCGGGTGATCGGCACGGGAACGATGCTGGACACAGCACGCCTGAAAGAAATCCTCGGCAAGACCCTGGATCTGGATCCCCGCAGTGTTCATGCCCAGGTTGTCGGTGAGCATGGCGACTCAGAAGTAGTACTTTGGTCAGGGGCAACTGTCGGAGGAAAGGAGCTGCGATCGTGGCCAGGCTGGTCTCAGAAAAAAGAAACACTGATCACCGAACAAGTCCGTACGGCTGCTCAGGAAATTATCAAACGAAAAGGAGCTACAAACCATGCCATCGGATTGGTAACGGCTACACTGCTAAAATGGATACTCCGGGGAGAAAGAAGGATCATTACCCTGTCGAGAGTCCAGCCTGATGCGTCTGGGTTGGGGAACGTAGCCATTTCACTTCCTACCATCGTGGGCACCGATGGTGCTACGGAAATCCTGATTCCCAGAATGTCAGATGCTGAACATGAAAAGCTAAATGCCTCAGTCGAAGTTATCAGAAAGGCTATTGCTTCGGTAGATCAGGATTAAGCAGAAAAGCCCTGGCGTCCCCGGCGGTTTGCTCAGGAATTTCTTCCATAGGCACATGTCCTGCGTTTTCATAGATTTTCAAATAGCTTTCAGGAATATCTTCTTCAAACCGGTAGGCGTCCTCCACAGGTATCCATTCATCATGTCTGCCCCACATGATCAGCGTAGGCACGTCTATCTTACCAACATCCTCTGTAGAATAACTATTACCACCAGACCTTGCCCTGTCGATAAAAGCCTGCCGGTTACCTTCCCGTAACGTTAGCTCATAGTACCGCTCCACCAATGCATCCGTGACTTTGTCATCATCAAAATACACCGCTTCCACGTTACTCTCTACAATAAATTTTGGGGTAATATGCCTCAAAAGATGAGAAACCACCGGAACCCTGGCAAGGGTAAAGATGAACGGTGGTGACTCCACGGGATATCCGCTGGCATCCAGCAAGATCAACTTATTAACATACTCCGGATACTCGACGACAAACGACCAGGCTATACCTCCTCCCAGCGAGTTACCAGCCAAATAACAGTGTTTAACTTCAAGGGAGTCTAAAAACTGTTTCAAAAACCGGGTATAAAATTCGATAGTGTAAACGCCTTCAGGGGTAGGCCCGGTAAGTCCAAAGGCAGGCAGGTCAGGCCTGATCACCCTGAAATTTCCTTTCAACTCCTCTGTCCAGCCCTGCCAGGTATGTAATGACGAAGCCGTGCCATGCAGCAATACCAACGGTATACCACTACCTTCATCTTTATAATGCACAGGCATGCCCTCTATCTCAATAAAGCGGCTATTCCTGTCAGCATAATCTTCTTTTAGTTGTTCCGGAGGAATATCATCTTTCCAGAAAAGAATAACGGTATGACAACTGCAGCAAAAAGGGCAAGCAGGGTATTTTTCAGCATAGTTTACTCTGGTAAGGCACTCAAAACTTCCTTTAGGAATCTATTGAAATCGAAGTTACCTCTTTTGGTAAGCCCGAGCCTTACGATCACTGCTTTTTTTGAGGGAATAATAAAAACACGTTGGCCTTCAAAACCATTCATGCTAAAAATATCTGTAGGAGCATCAGGGTACCACCGGTCAGAAGGATTGCCTACGGCTCCGGCATTCATCCAGAAATGTGCCCCGTATTCGCCACGGGACGCACCAGGCGTTGGCGTTGAAGAGTACTTTACCCAGCCTTCCGGAAGGATCCTTTCACCATTCCATACGCCATCATTAAGATAAAGTAAACCAAACCTTGCCCAGTCCCTGGGGGTAGCGTACATGTATGAAGAGCCCACATAAGTGCCTGAAGCATCCGGCTCCATTACAGCGCTGGTCATTCCCAGCTTATTGAACAGCCTTTCGTAAGCAAACTTGTAGTAATCGCCGCCAACACTCTGCCTCACAATCAAAGCCAGTATATTAGATGTTCCGCTGGAATAATACCATTTAGTATCCGGAGGGTAAACCAGTGGGAAGCTGGCTGCAAAAACGCCCATATCAGCCTGCTTAAAAAGCATATTGGTGGCACTGCTGGGGCCTGCATACTCCTCCTCCCACTCCAGCCCGCTGCTCATTCTCAGCAGGTGATCAATAGTTATGGTACCTCTTGGGTCTCCTTCGGTCTTCCATTGCTCTATGGGGGCCGGCTGGTACAAGTGCAGCTTGCCGTCTTTTATCAGCAGGGAGATCAGGGCATTGGTTATACTTTTGGTCATAGACCATCCCATTTGTGGCGTGTTCCGGTCAAACCCTTCGGCGTACTGTTCCCATATCAGCTTACCGTCATGTATGACTACGACAGCCCGTGTGTTTTGAGGGTGTTCTTTGTCTGGCTCCAGGAATGCCTTATCAACAGTAGCCTTTAGAACATCCATGTTGATAGTGCTACTGATACTATCGGGAGTATCTCTGCCCAGAGGCCATTCAAGTGTATCCGAAAGCACGATATTGGAGTCTGACAAGTGATATTCCTGAGACCGCACCGCACTTTCATCGATTTCGGAAATGAGGGTACATCCTAATCCTTTGCGGTAAATGGCTTTTTTAGCAGCCATACCAAAAACTTCTCCATAGGCCGAAGAGTCTGATAAGTCGATACTGAAGGTACCGAGCGAAAGTGGAAAGCTTCCCAGCTCGTTGGTAATGACAGATTCTGTATCCCTGCCGGAGACGTAGACGCAACTACACAGATTTTTTGCCCCATAGCCGCTGATTATAGGAAAAGCACGCCAGGCATAGCTTAGCCCATAAATGACTATTATGACTATAACCAGCAAGAAGAATCTTGTCAGTAGTTTTTTCATCTTAAAAAGATAACCACAATAGAAATTGGATACGGATGTTTAGTCATTTTGTTTCCCCTGCTTTTGCTGTCTGCCCCAATAGTGGTCATCAGCCTGCCCGTCTTCGTCCCAGTCCAGTGTGCCCTCAAACTCTGCCATGTCACCTTCAATGCTGGTGACATAATAAGTAGTACTGCCCTCCTGTGTCATTTCAAGGGTATCACCTTTTACATCCCATGTACCGGTACTCGTCATGATGATGGTATCGTCAAGACCTCTGTATTCCGAAGTGAAGCTCCCATCTTCATTAAAAACTGTTCTTATCGGTTGTATTTGCAGCACTTCTTCCCATTTCCCTTCAGGTACATTTACAACAGAGTCGGACTCTTCTCCCTTAATGGTTACCTTCATCGCCACATTGCGCCATTCGCCCAACATGTCTTCTTTCAGCGTGCTTGTCGTTTTCGTTTCAGGCTCCTGCTCAACAGCCTGTTCACCAGCCTCTTTCCTGTTACCGTCACATGAGAAGATGAAAGCTGCAATAAGTGCTAATGGTAATATCTTATTCATTGCAAAAATATGGTTACATCTTAAATGTAACGTTATGATAGTGTATTTCAAAGTAGTAGCTTACCATTAAATCATGTACTTTTGACGTGGCTATAAAATTCATACATGAACGGTACCAATAGAAAAGACATCAGGCCCGGATTAAAGGTTGCCATAGTGCTAAAAAAAGACCAGCGAACCGGAAAATTAACAGAGGGGATTGTAAAAGACCTGCTGACCAAATCACCAACCCACCATCGTGGCATAAAAGTCAGGCTTCAGGATGGACAAATCGGCCGGGTACAGCAAATCCTTGGAGAAGAATGATGCAGAGGGACTTCATATTGAAGGAACTGGAAAAACTAAACCTCCTGCTTGTCAAATTGATGGGACTAAAGGATGACGGGAGAACCCCCGAAGCCAATGAACTGATCAACAATCATTTTGAGCAGACTTCCGGTCAGCAAATCCATGAGCTTGATAACCTGGAGGACTCTGAAACCATTACATTTCTAAAAGAGGAAAAAAAGCTAAAACCTATAGAATTCAAAGTATTGGCGGAACTCTGTTTTCAGGCCGCTGAGTTCGCCACGCCTCCCTGCTCTGCCAAAAGCATCAACCTATACCGGAAGACCCTGATTATACTGGAACACATAACGGCTATTGAAAAGACCTTTGACTTCGAACGGGAAGAAAGAATAGCGCTGATCAGAACTAAAATCAATGACTGTACAGACTAATCAATATTTTCATTGAAGAACTGTAGAGCGCGACGTTCCATATAATTGAACTCACTGCCTTTCACGGTAAACCCAACATGTCCTCCGTATTCAGGCGATTCAAAATACAGGTGAGTGTGCTTCTCACATTCCTCCTTTGGATAGCAGGCCTCAGGCAAAAACGGATCGTTCCAAGCGTTGACCAAAAGTGTCGGCACCTTAATGTTATACATATATTGATTAGCACTGGCTTTGCTGTAAAAATCCTCAGCATCCTTGAAGCCATGTAGCGGCGCCGTGTAGAGGTTGTCAAAATCAGGAAAATAGCGGATATTATTAAAATCGGTGTATCGCACTTCTTCCGGATACTTTTCAGCCTTTAACCGGATCTTTCGTTCAAGCTTTTTGATGAACCGTTTCCGGTAGAAATCATTATGTTTTCTCGCCAGCTCTTCTACACTCGATGCCAGGTCTACAGGCACAGAAAAGACTGCTCCTCCCCTTACCTGCGGCATAATCTGATCAGTCATCTCTCCCAGATACTTCAGGGTCATGCTTCCTCCCATACTGAACCCCACAAGCACAACGGTAGAATAATCATGCTTTTCTATGGCATAACTTACTACCTGAGCAAGGTCTTCGGTGTCTCCATGGTGATAAAAGCGTGCCTTGTGGTTGATCTCTCCACTGCAACTACGACAGTTCCATGCAAGTGCATCCCAGCCATACCTGTGAAAATACTTGGCCATTCCCTTCATATAAGGCCGGTCGGCGCTCCCTTCCAGGCCATGAGATATGATAATAAGCTTCTCAGACCCCTGGTTCAACCAATCAAGATCCAGAAAATCACCATCTGCAGTAGTCATACGCTCACGTACATATTCCACATCGCTTACCTTGCGGAAAGTGCTGGGGATGACCGTGGCCAGATGGCCATTCCTGAGATAAAAGGGCGGTTTGTATTTTGACTGAACTAAAGGCATAACGAACAATTTAAGCTTCTCGTTAAAGAGAACCGGGAAGTGATCCCCCAAATTGGTGCAAAGATAATGTACACCAGGCTTCCTGATATGTTTTTTACAACAACGGTAACCTGATAACATGAGAGGCGTTAGATTTGTAAAGGAAAAACAGCTAATTGGATGAAACTACACATTAGGAATATGGTATGCCCACGCTGCATTGCGGCTGTCAGGGACTTACTGGAACAGGAAAGCATCAGGTACACATCCGTAACGCTGGGTGAAGTAGTAACTGAATCTAATATCCCTCAAGGCAAGTTAAAGACCATTGACCAGGGTTTGAAACAATTAGGCTTTGAGCTGATCAACAACCGGCAACAACAGAGCATCGAGTCCATTAAAAATATTGTGATCCGCAAAGTACATCATGAAGAAAATGCCCTTCAACAGCAAAAATTTAATTGGTCGGACATTATAGCGGAAACGCTTAATCAGGACTATAAAAGCCTGAGCCGGCTGTTCTCGTCAGTTGAAGGGATCACCATAGAGCAGTACATCATCAAGCAAAAAATTGAAAAGGTAAAAGAGTTGCTCCTGTACGACCAGCTTACCCTTTCTGAAATAGCCTGGAAACTTGGGTATAGCAGCGTTGCCCACCTCAGCGGACAATTCCAAAAAGTAACAGGCATGAGTCCAAGCGCTTTCAAAAAACAATCTCAACCTCACAGGTCATTTATCGATCAGGTATGATTCCGCAGAACTGGACTAAATAAGCAGCCAATGATGTAAAACTCTGCGATAATTCTATAACATAAGTCAATGGGTTTGAGCCGAACTTTGTTATCATAATACAAAGCAAAAATCATGGCTACAAATAACAAACAAACCTATCCGGTGAGTGGTATGAGTTGCGCGGCGTGTGCAGTGAGTGTTGAGTCAACACTCAAAGCCGTAAACGGAGTAAAAGATGCCGGGGTCAATTTTGCCACCCAATCTGCCTGGGTTGAATTTGAAAATGGCAATATCGCACCAGAGGAACTGCAAAATGCCGTTCGCTCAATTGGATACGACCTGATCATAGATACGGAAGACCCTCAGGCACTACAGGAAGAAGCTCAACATAAGAAATACCAGGAGATTAAGCACCGTACGATCTGGTCGTCCATTCTCGCAGTTCCGGTGGTACTCATAGGCATGTTCTTCATGGACCTGCCCTATGGTGAATGGATCTCAATGGCCCTTACCGCCCCCATACTTTTCTATTTCGGAAGAAACTTCTTTATCAACGCTTACAAGCAGGCCACGCACGGTATGGCCAACATGGATACGCTGGTGGCGCTAAGTACAGGAATAGCATTTGCGTTTAGTGTATTCAACACCTTATATCCTGAGTTTTGGGTGTCCAAAGGTCTGGAGGCTCATGTTTATTATGAAGCAGCGGCTGTTATTATTGCCTTTATTTCGCTCGGTAAGTTGCTGGAAGAGCGGGCAAAGTCCAATACCTCCTCGGCGATCAAAAAGCTGATGGGCTTACAGCCTAAAACGGTTATGGTTGTTATTGATGGTAAAGAAACGGAAATTCCCATTTCCTCTGTAAAAACAGGGAACGAAATACTGGTCAGGCCTGGTGAGAAGGTGCCTGTAGACGGTGTAGTGAAAGAGGGCAGTTCTTATGTGGACGAGAGCATGATCACAGGTGAGCCTATTCCCGTGGAGAAGCAAAAAGACGGTAAAGTATTCGCCGGTACGATCAACCAAAAAGGAAGTTTCCGGTTTATTGCAGAAAAGGTCGGCTCAGACACTTTACTGGCCCAGATCATTAAAATGGTACAGGAAGCCCAGGGTAGCAAAGCCCCGGTACAGAAGCTTGTAGACAAGATCGCCGGTATTTTTGTGCCGGTAGTTATGGGCATTTCCATCATCACGTTTGCCGTCTGGATGATTGCCGGGGGTGATGATGCCTTTACGCATGCATTGCTAACCTCAATTACCGTCCTGGTAATAGCCTGTCCGTGTGCATTAGGACTGGCCACTCCTACGGCCATAATGGTCGGCGTAGGCAAAGGTGCCGAAAACAACATCCTCATTAAGGATGCTGAGAGCCTGGAACTGGCCCATAAGGTCAATGCTATAATCCTGGACAAAACCGGGACCATTACGGAGGGCAAACCTGTAGTAACTGACCTCGTTTGGGCAACCCCTGAAACCGGTAAGCTGGCTGCCATCCTCTACACGCTCGAATCACAATCAGAGCACCCGCTGGCAGAAGCAGTGGTGAATAAGCTGAAAGCAGAAAATGTAAAACCTGTTGAAATGACCGGCTTCGACAGTATTACCGGCAAAGGAGTATCTGCAAAGCATAAGGACACCCTGTACCTGATCGGAAACAGAAAATTACTTCAGGAGAATAATATTGCTATGGACCAGCAGTTGATCCATAAGGCTGATGAATGGCAGGCAGAAGCCAAAACCGTGGTTTATTTTGCTGATGAACAGAACCTGCAAGCTGTAATAGCCATTGCAGACCAGATCAAGCCAACCTCCCGCGAAGCCATAGAGCTGCTGCAAAAGAAAGGCATAGATGTCTATATGCTTACCGGAGATAACCACCAGACTGCCACTGCCATAGCCAAACAGATAGGCCTGAAACATTTTGAGTCGGAAGTACTACCTGCTGACAAGGCTGAATTTGTCAAAAAACTTCAGCAAAAAGGACATGTGGTGGCAATGGTTGGTGACGGCATCAATGACTCTCATGCCCTCGCTCAGGCGGATGTAAGTATCGCTATGGGTAAAGGCTCTGATATAGCCATGGATGTAGCCAAAATGACATTGATCACGTCCGACCTCAAATCGGTGCCCAAAGCCCTTAATTTGTCAGGTAAGGTGGTGGCGGGCATTCGTCAAAACCTGTTTTGGGCATTTATATATAATCTGATAGGCATTCCTATTGCTGCAGGTATACTGTACCCCGTAAACGGCTTCCTTCTGGATCCGATGATCGCAGGTGCAGCCATGGCATTAAGTTCTGTATCCGTAGTAAGCAACAGCCTG
>NZ_SMLW01000474.1 GCF_009711405.1 Fulvivirga kasyanovii
AATAGCCGAAGGATTTGAAATGTTTTTCAGTCAGGAGCAGAATTAGAGGATAACCTATACGTATCCTCTTTTTTATTACTTTTAACCTTATGAACAGAAGCATTGCCGACGGTCTGAATTTTGCATCCAAACTTACTCTTAAAAGGGCATGGAATGCTGGCCGTGTGGTGTTTAGCTATATATATTCCAGGCTTACTGGGCATCCGGCAATAGCTGGATTACCTATCAGTATTTCATTTGAACCTACTACCTCGTGTAATCTGCGATGTCCCGAATGTCCGAGTGGGCTCAGGTCGTTTAGCCGGCCCACCGGTATGCTTCAGGAAAAGCTTTTTAAAAAGACGATCAGTGAGCTACAGGATACCCTGATGTATTTGTTATTTTATTTTCAGGGGGAGCCGTTCCTGCATGCACAATTCCTGGAGATGGTTAAGTATGCCTCAGAGAAGAAAATATACACGGCAACATCGACCAATGCACATTTTCTTACGGATGAAGTGGCCAGAAAAACCGTTGAGTCAGGATTAGACAGATTGATTATTTCCATTGACGGCACTACGCAGGAAACGTATCAGTCGTATAGAGTAGGGGGCAGGCTGGAAAAGGTGATAGAGGGAACCAAGAATATAATCAAGTGGAAGAAAGCGTTGAAGTCCCGAACACCTCATGTGGTTTTCCAGTTTTTAGTGGTTAAACCTAATGAGCACCAGGTAGAAGAAGTGAAGGCATTGGCCAAGAGTCTTGGAGTAGATGAGGTAGGTTTAAAAACGGCGCAGATATATGATTATGAGCATGGCTCCGGGCTTATTCCCTCGATAGACAAATACTCTAGATATAGAAAGCAAGCTGACGGCACCTATGCCATCAAGAGCAAGCTTTTAAATCATTGCTGGAAAATGTGGCACTCATGCGTCATTACCTGGGATGGAAAAGTAGTGCCGTGCTGTTTTGACAAAGACGCACATCACGTAATGGGGCAACTACAAACAACCGGGTTTGCAGAGCTATGGAATAGTTCTGCCTACAATAACTTCAGGCAAACATTGATCCGATCACGAAGTAAAATCGAAATGTGCCGTAACTGTACCGAAGGCACAAAAGTGTGGGCCTAACGGTTTTTTACCTTCTTAAGATTGCTTACCGGAGAGTCGCAACCGCAGTTTTTTGAACATCCCGTATCAGCTTTGGTTTGCTTATATACTATGTTGCCCAGGTAGGCCAGGGCACTTAAAAATAATATGATTATAATAGCTTCCTGCATACTGTTATGGTTAACGGTAAAGTTACTGATTTCGTTCTTCCCAAGTCAAATAAAAGACATATGCTAATCTGAATTAAGATTCCACATACCAATGATTGGCTATCACCTGGAGAACATCTTTGTGTGTATGTCCTGCGGCTACAATTTCTCCACCAAAAAGAAAGTTTTCACCGCCCTTAAAGTCTGTAACCGTACCCCCGGCTTCCTGCACTATAATGATGCCCGCGGCAACATCCCATGGCTTAAGGTTATACTCGAAAAAACCTTCAAACCGGCCACATGCAGTATAGGCAAGGTCAACAGCAGCACTACCCAGTCTCCTGAGTCCATGAGTACTCTGCATGAAGCTATTCAGGATGTCTAAATACCGGGACATGAGCCCAAAGTCGTAGTAAGGGAAACCTGTAGCTATAAGGCTTTGACCAAGTTCTTTCACTTCAGAAATATGGATCTGCTCATCATTACAAAATGCTTTCCCGCCTTTGGTTGCATAGAAGCATTCATCTTTATTGATTTCATAGATAATGCCTAACACAATTTTATCATGTTGCATGAGCGCAAGGCTAATGGCGAATACCGGAAGGCCATGTGTAAAGTTGGTAGTGCCATCCAGCGGGTCGATGATCCAGTTATACTCATCCTTTCTGGTCGAGGCTGTGCCTTCTTCGGTAATGAAACCGGCTTCAGGTAGTATTTTCCTACAGCCTTCAACCAGCTTTTCCTCCGCCTGTTTATCAACATATGATACCAGGTCATTGAACCCTTTATGTTCTATATCTGATTTTTTGAAGTTCTTGCTCTCTGTTCTTATAAATTTACCTACTTCAAGAGTTAATTTTTTTGCGGATTCAAGTATTTGTTTTAGATCGCTCATTTGCTTACTTCTTTTTTAACAAAACTATATAATATCAGTAGTATTGAAACCCAAACGGCGGTTTTGCCTATATATTCGCCGCTTCCGGATACCTGCTTGGCGGCAATTGCTTTTTCGTTCAATAGATCGGTCTGGGTTATGGCCAGGGTATCATTGCTTAATAATGTAGGGATAACAATAATGGCTATTGCCAGGATTAATGCCGGCCAGCTTATGTTTCCATGTGTAGGTGCCCGGTCTTTTAGTATGGCATTAAACAATGTGATGTTACTCAATAATACCCACAGGCTGACACCCATAAACCCGGTATGTACATTCCAGGAAATAAACGCGGGTTGGCTGCTAAGCACCGATCCCAACATAAACCGGGAAAACTGAGGGTGTAACTGGTACAATAAAAACTCAATAGCCAGCCAGTAAATAGGTATCGTGTAAAACCCTAGTCGGTTTCGGGCATGCTTGTCCGTAAAGCCAAAAATAATAAATGAGCAGGTAAGTGCGGTACTATAAATTAAAGGCAGCAGCCATTGTGTAGGTTTCTGATTAATAAATGTAATGTTCCATATTAAAAACGTTGCCAGCAGGACAATGAATGTTTTCAGAATGAGAGCGCCTTTAGGGGAAGATTCTTTTTGTTGGTTATGGAGCAAGGCAAAGAGGGGAACCCATCCTATAAATATAAGAAATGATAGTGCTGGAGTGATTTTGGCCAGACCTAAAAGCACTATTGCCGAAAGGCCAAAGAGGAGGTCTCTTAGTTTATTTTTTTCCATCTACAACAATAACAATTTCACCTTTTACAGTACCTTTTTCGAAATATTCCTTCAACTCTGATAGTGAACCATTAACCGTTTCTTCATGAAGTTTGGTTAGCTCTCTTGAAACTGAAGCTTGCCTTTCTTCCCCAAGGTGCTCTGCCAGTTGGTCAAGTGCTTTTACCAGGCGGTGGGGTGATTCATATAGAATTATAGTTCGCTCTTCATTAGCCAACGCTTCCAATCTGGTTTTTCGACCCTTTTTGTGAGGCAGAAACCCTTCAAACACAAATTTATCCGAGGGGAGACCTGATTTTACCAGAGCAGGGACAAAGGCTGTCGCTCCCGGCAGGCACTCAAGCTTTATGCCGGCTTTAAGGCACTCTCTTACCAGTAGAAAACCAGGGTCGGAGATTGAGGGAGTACCGGCATCGGTTATTAGCGCCATTTTTTCGCCTTTATTCAACCTGTCAACAAGTTGGGATACAGCTTTGTGCTCATTAAAAATATGATAGCTCTGCAGTGGCCGGGATATTTCATATTTTTTTAGCAGCTTGCCCGATGTACGCGTATCTTCCGCCAGAATGACATCCACTGCTTTGAGCACGTTAATAGCCCTGATGGTAATATCTTCAAGGTTGCCTATTGGGGTTGGTACCAGGTATAATTGTGTTTCTTGCTCCAACGTTTGATAAATTTTGCCTTTGTTTAAATTTTCAGGCTAATTTATCAATTTCCTTTGCCAATTGATGATCTTTTTCTGTGACTTTGTCTCCGGCGTCATGCGTATTAAGTTCAAAGCTAACTTTGTTATACACATTAGACCAGTTAGGGTGATGGTTCATTTTTTCTGCTACAATAGCCACTTTGGTCATAAACCCAAATGCCTCTTTAAAGTCTTTAAATTCGAAGGTCTTTTTTAGCGTGTTGTTTTCTTCTTTCCACATGGTATGAATTCTTTGGTTCTTGTTTTGAGGGTCCCAGTTCACGGTAGAACAGGGCTACATCAAATTAACCTTTATTTTACATATGTGTTTTAGAAATATTGAAGTTTTAAAGGTCTGATTTCCGCGCTGAAATGATGTATTGGAATTCCAGACTGGTTTTATCCGTCTCAATAGTTTTAAAGCCAGCTTCTTTCAACTCTTCAATTACCTGCTGGCTTGTTATTTTCATGCTTTCCGGAGGGCCTACCGGCATTTGGCCTAACTTGTAATCAACAATCACTATTTTGGCATTCTTTTTCATGCCATGTTTTATCTTTTTCAAATACTCTATTCTGTCTGAAAGAAAGTGGTAAGTATTGACAAGTATTGCCATATGCACTTCTTCTTTTAAAAGTAGAGGATCATTTTCCAGGGACAGACGTGTTTCTATATTTTCATCGGGAATGATATGTTGCAGCTCAGGTTTTCTGTCCTCAATATAGTTCAGGAATCGTTCATCTATATCTATGGCTATAACATGGGCACCTTGCCCTGCCAGTCTGAATGTGAAGTAACCCGTGCCAGCCCCGATATCCGCAATCACCTTATCTTTAACATCTCCCAGTTTGTCAATGATCAGTGAAGGATTTTGCCATTCGCTTCTCTCGGGGTCCTCGTAAGTTTCTACGAGGTTTTGAAAATTGTTAATGTCAAATGAAGAGTCTGTAGTGTTTTTCGCGGTCTCTGACGAGGTGGTGTCCTTCAGGGGTTCTGACTCAACATAGGTTTTTCCTTTCTGCTCGGGCTGGCAGGAAAAGAGTAAAAGAAGTGAGACAAAAAGTATAGTGCTTTTCAATGGTGAAAGGATGGTTGGGGATGGATATTATATTGTTTTACAAGGCAATAATACCCTCAACTTTGTTAGCTTCTATGTAAAATTCTATTACCTTATCACTGGATTGTACCATAACTTCGGCGGTGACGCTAATATAGTTGCCGTTGCTTGAAGCCTTCTCTTTAGTTGTATGGTTGCTAAATAGATTTCTTACTTCATCGGCCTTACCTTTAGGCACGATAAATTTGAAAGTATATAGAGATGGCCAGTCATATTCTTTATCCAGCTTTTCTTTAAATGAGTTGATCGAGCTATCTTCCATAATCCATTCCTCCTGGTTACTTTAACCTTGGTATTCCCACTTGCTTTAAAATAACAAAAGCGGGGATGAAAGTTCCCCGCTTTTAAAGTAAATCCCTTAAAAGAGATTAGTAAAATTTATATCTCTGGTCTTCAATCTGGGCATATTCTTTAATGGCCTCAGTAATACCAAAGCTTGTTCTGTTTTTAACGTTTTGTTGCAATTGATTTTTGTATGCAGAGTAATCAGCAACCTCAGGGGCGTTTGTTTTGTTCTGCATTTCAATGATCAACACGCCATTTTCCGAAGCGAAAGGCTCCGTTTTCTGACCTTTTTCAAGTGAGAATGCTCTTCCTACAGCCTTAGGGTCGTAGCCAACATTTGGCAGGGAGTTTACATTCAGCTTAAGATCACTTGAAGAATATACATTGGCGTCAGCACCATATTTGGATGCCATTTCTTCTAGCGAACCTGAAAGTCCATTCAGTTTATTGATGATTTGTTCGCCTTTCAACTGGTTCTTAACGCGTGCTGTTATCTCTGTTTTTACATTTTCAAGAGGCTGATACCCTTTTTCAGTTTCGTCAGTCATCACTGCTACTGTATACTGGTCATCCAATTCGAATACCTCCGATACTTCTCCTACTGAAGCATCCCTGAACAACCACTGGATAACCTGACGGGCTTCACCTAATACACCTATTCTTCTGTCATTTTTCTTGAGTTTGTCGGCGGTCATTACGTTCAGTGTATCTTCTTGTGCCAATTGCATAAATGACTCAAGGTCATCGCTGCTTGAAGAGAAAAGGTCAGCTTTTCTGAAAGCTTCATTCCTGGTTTCATCACCGGCCATTACACTTCTTTCTATAGAAGCTATTTTGTAAGCAGTGTTTGTTTTTGGCTCGTCAACTCTGATAATGTGGTAGCCAAATTCTGTTTTTACTACATTGTTTAAGAGGCCGGCTTCATTAGCATTGAATACAGCGTTTTCAAACTCCTCAACCATTCTTCCTGACTGGAACCAGCCCAAATCTCCACCTCTTGAAGCTGTTGCATCAGTTCCATGCTCTCTCGCCATAGCTTCAAAGCTTGCTCCGCCTTTAATCTCGTTAAGTATCCTCTGAGCTTCTGCTTTTGCTTCGTCATCTTCACCTTTAATAAGGATGTGGCTCGCTTTGGCATAAGAAACTGTATCCTCGAAAATGTCTGATATTTTGTATAATACATAGCCATTTGAGGTTAAGTATGGCCCGCGAACATCTCCTTTGCTAAGGTTACCGGCATTAGCCTTTAACTGGGCAGGAAGAGTTCCGATGTGGTATTTATCAAAGAATGTTAAGGCATCAGTATTGGCACCTGCATATACAGAGTCCCTTTCTGTGGTTGCAAATTCCTTTTTAAGTTCCGCCATCTCCTCTTTTACATAAGCAGTATCTGCTTTTGATGGAATGATGGGGAACGTTACATATTTTAAGCTTCTGGTGTGCTCTGCCTTATACTCTTCTTTGTGTTTGTTGTAATAGTCTTGCAGTTGACGTTCAGTAACAGATACCGCAGAGTCGCCAATTGCGTAGAATGGTACGTATAAGTATTTAACTTCTGCAACATCGTTTTGAGCATTGTACTCTCTTTGAGCTTCTGCAGAAGTAACATAGCTGGTGCTAAGCAATAAATTTTCGTATTTCAGTCGTTCTCTGGCAGGTTTAAGGTTACTCTTAATCATGAACCAGTAGTTCTGATAAATAGGAGCCTGATTTTCATAGTTGTTCAGGAAGTTCAGGAACAACTGTCTGTCGAACTCACCAGTCTCAGGATTAGTGAAAAAGCCTTTTACACTTGGGTCCTGGTTTTTGCCCTGCATCATATCCCATACTTCATCACTGGTTACTTCAACACCTACTTCTTCGTACTGTTTGTTGAAAGCATATTTTGTGACCAACAGTTCCCATGCCTGCTGTCTGATGGTTGGCCTTTCGCTTTCGGAAGGTTGCCTGTTGTACTGAAGCTGATAAAACCCTTCACGCTCCTGTACGAAATTCTGGAATTCCTGCAAAGAAATATCTTCTCCTGCAATCTCTCCTACCTGGTTATCATTGTTAAAAAGTCCTGATCCGCTTCCGAGAAGATCAGCCAGAATAAAGGCGAAAATGGCTACGGCTACGAAAGCCACCACTACCTTGCCCATCTTATTTCTTAGAGTGTTGATTAATGCCATGTCTTATATATACTCAAATTGCTTAGGTTCAAAGAGGCGCAAATTTAAACAGTATCCGACTAAAAACAAATTACCTGTCAAATTGCCGCTTTATTTATTTTCTTTTAGGTTGTTTTTTAATGTAAGTTTTACAATGTCAATACGAATATCATTGGTGGATTGAATGGTGAACGAAAAAGGAGGCAACGAAATGGTGTCTCCTGGTTCCGGTAAGTCTTCTGTTACAGACAAAATGAGTCCGCCGAGTGTTTCGTAGTCACCGGTTGGCAGGTTCCATTCATATTTATCGTTCAGGTAATCAATTTCATGTCGTGCACTGAGCAGGTAATTTTGCTCATCCAGTTTTTGCTCTACCCAGTCCTCCACATCATGTTCATCCTGAATTTCGCCGAATATTTCTTCTATGATGTCTTCAATACTCACAACTCCTGATGTGCCGCCATATTCGTCTACTACCAGGGCCAGGCTCTTGCGTTCATTGATAAACTGGATCATAAGCTCGTTGGCCAGCATGGTTTCGGGCACAATGATAATAGGTGACAGCATGTCGGAGATAGTTTTTGGCTTTTTAAAGAGCTCCAGAGAGTGACAGTAGCCGATTACATCATCAATCGACTCTTTATAAACAATAATTTTCGAGTGCCCGCTTTCAATGAAAGCCTGCTTCAACTCTTCTATTTTATCTTCAATGTCCACTGCCACTATCTCGGTCCTGGGGATCATACACTCCCTGATACGGATTGTTTTAAACTCCAGAGCATTGTTAAATATCTTGGTGTCAACCTCTACGTTGGTTTCTTCATCCGACATTAAAGTGTTTTTAATGTAGTTGTTGAGATCAGTGAGTCCAAAAGCAGGTCGGTCTTCTGAATATTGGTACCCAATCACTTTGGTGATGATCAGCTTGGACGCTGAAACTACAGCCCATACTACAGGCCCCATTATTTTGTAGATCAAAAACATGGGGATGGCCAGAATGGACAACATCCAGTTAGGATTGATCAGAAAGATGCTCTTCGGTAAAAACTCAGCAGTCAGTAACACTAGTAAGGTTGAAAGAACAGTTTGAACCACCAATACGGACACCTCATTATAAATGGCTTCGGGCAATGATTCCCTAATGATGGGATCCAGAAGCTTGGCCATAAAAACACCGTAAATGACCAGTGCAATGGTATTGCCTATCAGAGTAGTGCCAATAAACCGGGAAGGGTTGTTGATGAAAGTGGCTAAAATTTTACCAGTTCGGAACCCTTTTTTCTTTTGAAGCTCTATATGAAGCCTGTCGGCTGAAACAAAAGCGATCTCTATTCCGGAAAAGAATGCCGAAAAAAGCAAAGTGAGCAAAATCGGAGGAAGCAGGGTCAGGTCCATCAATATCAATTAGAAGGTTTTTCTTTATCCTTCAAAATTTTATATAAAAATAGGAGACTTATGCATAACATAAAAATCCAATACGAGTATGCCAGGCCCACAGTCATAAGTTGGTGAATGCCAATGACAAACAATGCTACACAAGTCGAAAAAATTAGTGTTGGTATTAATTTACTCATCTTCAAGGTAAAATACACCCTCGGGTTTGGTTATTTCATAAGAGGAGAAGTCCTGTTTGGCAACCAGCCCGTGACCATAAAGTATCTGGTCAGGTAAAGTTATGGTAACAAATTCATCTGTATACATTTGCTCTTTGTCAGGTTTCCAAAACAGCTCTTCCGTCTTTAGTTCCTGGTTGTTTTCAATACTTTTAATTACGACCTCCCCGCGGCCACGGTATTTATCCTCTTCTTTGAAGTAATAGGCCTCGTTGGCTTTAAGGGTGGATGTTTTCTTACCGGTTTCATCATAAAACTCCATGTATAGCCCTTCTGGAAATTCCATGTCGCCATTGGCATACTCCCAGAGTTTCTTTGCTTCCAACTTGACTTTAACAGTGGCAGATTCGCTGTAATAAAGGTCAAGGTTTTCTGCTTCCTGCAGGGGGCCGGTATAGGGCTCCGACACAGCAGGTTTATCTTCCAGACTTTCGCAGGAGATGAAAAGTAATACTGGTAATATAAGTAGGTGCAGTCTTGTCATTAATCAAAAAAAGGCCACAGGGATAACCCTATGGCCCTTGTTTATTTATAATTCTTCTTAGTCCCTGCTTCTGATCGTAGTTGTTTCATTGATCCAACAATCTACAGTTATTTGATTACCTTTTGTATAGTTGTAGGTAAAAATTTCTTCCGTTGAAGGGAACTGCTCTTTCGCTGATTGCATAGCTCTTGTGTTTCCTGCCTTTTGGAACATGTCGTAAGCTAGTAAGAATACAGCTCTATCTTTCACTATATCCTTTTCACCTTTACAAGTGTTGAAACTGTTGAAGTACAGATTACCAATAGCGGAGTAAGCATCTTTACTTGTAGGGTCTACAGAAAGCGCTTTTCTGTACATCTCACGAGCAGCGGCACCGCCTTTTATAGCTCCCATTTGTATGTACATTTCAGCTTTTTGACTAGGGTCTTCTGTCAGGCCAAGAGCCATTTCGAAGTAGCTAACAGCCTTTTGCGTATCACCACTGGCTTTGAATTTTAGGCCCAGGTTTTTAGCCAGACCATAGCTAGGCTCTTTTTCCTGGATAACCCTACCGGCTTCTAACCAAAGTGGATCATCAGTACACTTGCCGTTAAGCATGAAAGCAAAGATCTTTTTAGCCAATTTAAGATCATCAGGATTTTCTTTGAATTTTGGCGCAAGGTTTTGTCTAACGAAATCACAGTCAACATCAATCACACTTACCAATAGCCCATCGATCGTACCTCTGTAGTCAGTAAGTTTATCCACATATTTACCGCCTTTCTGGATTTGGTTGTCAACAGTCTCCATGATTTTGTCATACCTGTTAAGGATCTCAATATCAGTTAAGTTATCAAGATATTTTTTGTTGTACACCACAACACTCATGTAAGGTACGTGCATGTAGTAATCTACATTTTCACCTCCAAGTTCATAAGCTTGGTCAAACAGTTTAAGAACGTTTGCCAGTTCACCCTTCTTCTTTACATTGTAACGGTAAGCAGAGTAAGCCTTTCTGGCCATTACATCAGCTTTCTCATCACAATGTTGTATTCTCATATCATAGATCAGCATAAGAGAATCAATATAAATATCTTTTTGAGCCTCATCTTTGGTTTCTTCGATCAGGCCTTTGTATATTTTTTCTCCATTGATATAGATAGAGGTGTTTAAGTTAGGAGCGTTTTTTAGTAACCATTGGTGCGGCCCTTTAGCTGCTTTAAAGTTATCATTCCTTAATGCATCCGTATATAGTACGTTTTTCTCTTCGGCTTTGGCCTTGTCTTCAGGCCAGTTCCAGCCTTCGCATTGCGCCTGAGCGAAGTAAGGCAGTACGATTGCCGCTAACAATAAGATGCGCTTCATCATTTTACTTTTCATAACTTATTTAATTACTTAATCATATTTTCTTTTAATAAACCACTGGTCGTTGAAGTTGAAGCCCAGGTAAACCTTAAAGTAGTCTTCACTGACCAGGTTGTCCTGTACATCACCTCGCTGCCCGTATTTAAAAGCCATATCCAGACTAGAGAACCGACCAACTGGTAAAGACCAGCCAAAATTAATGCCAAAGTCTTTAACCTGATTGCCGTTAATAGTATACGGTGTTTCTTCATAACCAAATCCGAGCCTGTAAGTCACTCGTTTCAGGTATGAATTTACAGATCCGTAGTCGGGAGTAAATTCTCCTCCCAAAGTAATTTTCATTGAATTTTTGAGGTTGTCGCTATTATCCCCTCCGAAATCTTTATAATCGGACCACTGCTGCATTTTAACGTCAATGCCAGCCATCCACTTGAACCCGTTGCTGAAAGATATACCTGCTCCTATAGCCTGAGGCATAGTGATGCTGCCGCGGATGGTGTCATTTTTTGCATTTAAAACCGGCCGGTCTACCTGCTCAAGCCCAAAGCTCTGAGCCCTTTTGGATTTTACATCCGAGCTGAATTCGTACGTAAGACCTGCTTTCAGTTTGATTTTATTATTAAAAATGGAGTCCTGGTTAAATGCCAGCCCTGCAGAAAAGAGGAAATCTGATACGGAGAATAATTCTTTATTAACAGCAGAGTATGCTGCCAGATTTTCGTCTACTAATATGTCGGAATACTTTGTTTCAATGGAACTGAATAGGTAAGTAGCCTTAACACCCACAAAGAACCGCTTATTTATGGCTACACCATTTGACCAGTAAAACTGATTAAATCCACCTGAGCCTTCTTCAGTAAACTGTACCTCGGTATCAGTACCGGGTACCAAATCGGTGTAGCTGAATTTGTAATCAACATTACTGTATGGCATAAGCCCAAGGGATGTAGTCCATATACCGGGTTTTACCGGAAAAGCCATAGCCAGGAAATTTAAATTTCCTCCTGAATTGGTTTCTGAGGTAGTGCTGTTCTCAAGTGTCCTTCTTTCTCCAATGAAACCTGCAGTGAAAATAGTCAATGAATTGTAAGGAAGAAGAGCAGGGTTAACATTGTTTAAGTGCCAATAGCTACCGTTGCTTATCCCCAAACCGCCCATGCCCTGATTATGCACCAGGCTCATGTCATATATATCTCCCAGTCCTCTGGAGGTAAAAGGTGATTTGGCAGCCTGCCCCCACACACTGACTGAGGTTACAGTCAATGCTACTCCTAACAAAACACTTTTAATTTTATGCATTATAAAGTAAAATCCTGTTTAAACCCCTGAGAACCAATTCCGGGGCTACAAATATGCTAGCTTTCAGTTTGTTTTCAAAGAATTTGGCGTCTCCACCGCAGATAATAATCTGCAAATGTCCGAATTTGTCACTATACATCCGAATAATTTCTTGTATTTCCGCAATCGTACCGTTAACTACACCGCTGAGAATCGACCCTTTGGTCGACTGCCCTACCAGTGGGACGTCTTTTTCAAACTCTATCAACGGCAGATTGGCTGTAAAAGTATGTAGTGCCTTGAAACGTAGTGATATTCCCGGCGAAATGCCGCCTCCGTGGTAGGTTCCTGCACTGTCAATAAAGTCATAGGTAAAACAGGTCCCTGTGTCGATAACCAGGCAATTTGTATCGGGAAAAATTCCCTGAGCACCGGAAACGGCAGCGATTCTGTCCAGCCCCAACGTTTGAGGGGTTTTGTAGTTGATTTTAAAAGGCAAAGGCAGGTCAGGCCGTAGTATAGTGGCTGGTATATCTTTTAATTGGGGTTTAATTTCTTCAATACTCCTACTAACCGAGCTAACAATAATGTGTCGTGGGCGAAAATTAGCTATAATCCTATCTATCTCAGTCAGGTCAGTGAGCCGGACGACCTCGATCAGTTCATTCTCTTTAAATAATCCTGCTTTGATAAACGTATTACCAAAATCGAGTGCTAGATTCATTTTTATTTAGAAAGTGGTAAAATTTTTTAGAGATTAGCTAATTTCCAAAATGGGTGGTCAAGGTTGAATATCAAAATTATGAAAAATAAGGAGAAGTATAAAGTAATTGGTCTAATGTCCGGTACGTCATTAGATGG
>NZ_SMLW01000576.1 GCF_009711405.1 Fulvivirga kasyanovii
ATAATGTCTCTAATTTCTTTCTCAATGCCAGTACAGCATATCTCTTTCTGGAGATCAGTGTATTTACAGGCAGCTTATATTCTTCTGACAGTTCTTTAAAGCTTCTTTCCTCAAATTCATGTTTTATAAATATCTCGCGCTGGTCAGTAGGGAGAGTGTCCAGCGCCTGGGTTACCTGCTCCCAGATGATCTCACGAAAGTGAAGCTCCTCTGGTGCCTGGCCAAGGTCGGGCAATATATCACTCAGCATCAGCGGCTGGTCATCATCACCGACAGCAGTTTCACTCATATTTATAGTGTTAGACCTCACCTTCTGCTTTCTGTAAGAGTCTATGATTTTATGACGGGCAACACTAAACAGCCATGAGGTAGCCTTTTCAATAGAATCGATGGCCCCATATCCATTGACAAATTGCAATAACACATCCTGCAGGATATCCTCAGCATCTTCAAGGTTATTGACCTTGGTCCGGATAAAATTAAGCAGTCGTCCTTTTTCCTTCTTTATGGTTTCTTCCTGCTTTTTTATCATGGATAATTTTAGTGATATTATTGCGTCGTTTGCCATCTCTCTGGGTATAGTCGGATGACTGACGGAAATATTTTATATGTTTAGAAAATATTTTAAAAAAAGTTACTGATCAATTAGTGTCAACCACAGCAACCGTACAATTTCAAAACCATCAGGTTCACTACCATAAATATGGAAAGGGGGAAAAAGTGCTTCTCGCCTTTCATGGCTTTGGGCAGTCGGGTTCAGATTTTGAACCTCTGGCTGATGTCCTGGTCAAAGAATATACGATATACAGCTTCGATCTGTTTTATCATGGAAAGAGCTACTGGAATGAACTGGACACGCCAATGACAAAGGCGTTCTGGAAAGATTTTATCCATGATTTTATCCGTACCCATCATATTGAAAATTTTTCCCTTTGTGGTTTTAGCCTGGGAGGAAAATTTGTGCTTGCCACACTGGAAGCCCATCCCGAACGCATAGAGAAGGTCATGCTGCTGGCTCCCGACGGCATAAAAACCAATGCATGGTATAGCCTGGCCACTTACCCGGTACTTTTTAAGAACTACTTCAAAAGCATGATCGTAAAGCCTCATCGCTTTTTTAACCTGATCAACCTGGTAAAAAAAGCTGGCTTGGTGGAAAAGGGTATATTAAAATTTGCATCCAGCCAAATGAACACCCGAAAAAAACGCAGAAGGGTATACTATGCCTGGGTTGTTTTTAAAGAGCTTAGTTTTAGCATGAAAAAAATTGGTGGCCTCATCAATCACCATAAAATAGATATGCATATGTTCCTGGGCACGCACGATAAGATCATTACCGAAAAGGGTATGCGAAACCTTTTAAGGTATGTGCAGGACTACCAACTCCATATTGCCGAAAGCGGGCACAACAAGTTGATCGAAAAAGTGGCCGAGCATTTGAAAAATACTAAGTAAGGCTTTACTTAATATTTGTTAAAAATACTTTTTGTAGTTCTCTTCATTTTGCCAGAACTCCCGGCATTTAATAATATGCTCGTCTTTGAAGTCCTTGTCATTTTTTAATTCTTTCCAGTCTCCAAACCCCAGCGATTCTGCAAGTTTATAAAAGCGGTCCCCCTGTCCGTTCTTCTTGTTTTGCACTAAAGCACTCAGTAGCGGACGCCCTTCTTCATGCTCTTCTATGGATATTTCATCTAAGATGGTACCCAGTAATTGTTTTTCATGCTTTATTTCAAGGTTTAAACCCAACTCAGCAGTATTTACCAATCTGCGATATGAAATAGGACTTCCTTCAGTCCTCGCTAACTGTATTAATTTATTCCTGACTCTTGTATTCAAGACTTTATTGTTTATTTAAACCGGAATAATACCTAATAATCATTAAAAATAAAAAATTCTAAGAATTCATCACTATCCTGCATACCCATAAAACTAATTAGCCTGCCATTAACAATCAACTTTCTTTTTCCACAGGCTGTACAATTTCATGGCAAAAATTACATTGTTAATTGAGTCAGGTTTACCTACTTTTGCGGTGGAAAAATTGACTACTCCCAAACCCGCAATTTAATGATCAAATTTTTTCTCGATCAAGATCAAAATGCTTACGCTGTAGGCTTGTCAAAAGATCTTAATGATACTGATATTCAAAAGCTTGAATGGCTTTTTGGTAATGCACGCCTGATGAAAGAGGCTACACTTTCGGGCTCATACATTGGCCCCCGAAAAGAGATGATAACCCCATGGAGCACCAATGCGGTAGAGATCACTCAAAATATGGGGATCAATGGAATCGTTCGGATTGAGCAATTCCAGAAGGTACTGTCTATTGATGAAAAGCACGACCCCATGCTGGAGGTAATTTACCCAGGCCTGGACCAGCACCTATTCACCATAGACAGGCAACCCGAGCCTGTACAGGAAATAGAAGACATTGCTGCATACAATGAAGCCGAAGGCCTCGCCCTAAGCCAGGAAGAGGTTGATTACCTGAATGGTGTAAGTGAGAAACTGGGAAGAAAATTGACTGACAGTGAGGTATTTGGGTTTTCACAGGTAAACTCTGAGCATTGCCGCCACAAAATATTTAACGGCACCTTTATAATAGATGGCAAGGAAATGCCATCTTCTTTATTCAAACTGATAAAGAAAACCTCCGAAGAGCATCCCAATTTACTGGTTTCGGCCTATAAGGACAATGTTGCCTTTATCCAGGGGCCTGTGGCTGAGCAATTCGCCCCAAAAACGCAGGACAAGCCGGACTATTTCACAACTAAAGACATAGAAACCGTGATCAGCCTGAAAGCTGAAACACACAACTTTCCTACTACGGTTGAACCTTTTAACGGTGCAGCAACTGGCTCAGGAGGTGAGATCAGAGACCGTCTGGCGGGAGGAAAGGGAAGTTTGCCATTGGCAGGCACTGCGGTATACATGACTTCGTACTCAAGACTGGAGAACGACAGAAAGTGGGAAGGCAAAACACAACCGCGAAAATGGTTGTACCAAACGCCGATGGATATCCTCATAAAGGCGTCTGACGGTGCCAGTGACTTTGGCAACAAATTCGGGCAGCCTCTCATCAGTGGCAGTGTACTTACTTTTGAGCATGAAGAAAACAATAAAAAATTCGGTTTTGATAAAGTGATCATGCTGGCCGGTGGTATAGGCTATGGCAAAAAGAAAGACAGTATCAAGGAAAAGCCACAAACCGATGACAACATTGTGATCCTTGGAGGTGACAATTACCGCATCGGCATGGGAGGAAGTGCGGTTTCGTCAGTGGCAACCGGCGAGTACGGAAATGCCATAGAACTCAACGCCATTCAACGGTCAAACCCGGAAATGCAGAAGCGGGTAATGAACGCCATCAGGGCCATGGTGGAAAGCGACGAAAACCCGATAGTTTCCATCCACGATCATGGCGCCGGAGGCCACCTCAACTGCCTTTCAGAGCTTGTGGAAGAGACAGGTGGCACCATAGATATCAATAAATTACCGGTAGGTGACCCTACCCTTTCTGACAAAGAGATAGCCGGAAACGAGTCTCAGGAGAGAATGGGACTGGTAATGAAGAAAAAGGACATTGAAACCTTACAAAAGGTAGCTGACCGTGAGCGTTCGCCAATGTATGTAGTAGGCGATGTTACCGGTGACGGCCACTTTAAGTTTGAGAATAACAAAACAGGCAAGAACCCAATAGACTGGGACCTTTCACACATGTTTGGTTCATCGCCTAAAACTATCATTGAAGACACTTCCGAAAACCCGGCTTTTGAAGAAGTAACCTACGAAACAGACCATCTACAGACCTATCTGGAAGCTGTACTTCAACTTGAAGCGGTAGCCTGTAAAGACTGGCTCACCAATAAGGTAGACCGCTCTGTAACCGGGAAAGTCGCCAAACAGCAAACCTGCGGCCCCATACAGCTCCCTTTAAATGATGTGGCTGTAATGATGATGGACTACAAGAGCAAAAAGGGTATTGCCACTTCTATCGGCCACGCCCCGGTATCAGCCCTAACAGATCCGGAAGCCGGCTCCAAGCTGTCTATCGCAGAAGCGCTAACCAACCTGGTATGGGCACCTCTCACGCATGGCCTGTCAGGAGTATCATTAAGTGCAAACTGGATGTGGCCTGCTAAAAACAATGGAGAAAATGCCCGGCTTTATAAAGCAGTAGATGCCGTAAGCCAATTTGCCCGCTCACTGGGTGTTAATATACCTACCGGAAAGGATTCCCTGTCAATGACACAGAAATACCCTAACGGTGATGTGGTATATTCTCCGGGAACGGTTATTATTAGTGCTGTAGGCGAAGTTTCTGATGTAACCCGGGTAGTCAGTCCCGACCTCAAAAATATTGAGTCGTCAATTATTTATGTCGACCTTTCCAAAGATGACTTTAAACTTGCCGGTAGCTCTTTCGCCCAGGTGGTCAATAAAATAGGCAATGCGGCACCGACTATTGCGAATACTGAATATTTCGCCAATGGCTTTAAGGCCGTACAGCAACTGATCAGTGAAGGCAAGATATTGGCTGGGCATGATATTTCTGCCGGCGGTATGATCACAGCCTTATTGGAAATGTGCTTCCCTACTAAAGACCTTGGATTGAATATAGATCTGTCCGGCATTAATCAAAGCGATATTATAAAGATATTGTTTAGTGAAAACCCGGGCTTACTGCTTCAAGTGGAAAATGCAGAGGAAATTATTTCCGCTTTAAAGCAACAGGGTATTGAAGGTCTAAAAATAGGTTCGCTTTCCAGCCAAAGAGAATTTACACTTAAACATCAACAAACAGCTTACAATTTTGATATTGATAAGCTAAGGGATGTGTGGTTTAAAACTTCATACTTGCTGGATAAGCGTCAAAGTGGAGAAGGGCATGCTACCAAACGCTTTGAAAATTACAAGATCCAGCCGCTTAGCTACGGCTTCCCTGAAAACTTTACCGGTAAGTTTTCCCAGTATGGGCTGGATATCAACAGGAAGTCCCCTTCTGGTCTAAAAGCCGCCATTATAAGGGAAAAGGGGGTTAATGGAGACCGTGAAATGGCCTGGATCATGTACCTGGCCGGCTTTGATGTTAAGGATGTCCATATGACAGACCTTATTTCTGGTCGTGAAGATCTTTCTGATGTTAATTTTATTGTATTTGTAGGTGGGTTCTCCAACTCTGATGTACTGGGTTCTGCCAAAGGATGGGCCGGTGCCTTCCTGTATAATGAAAAGGCCAAAAATGCATTGGATGCTTTCTATCAAAGGGAAGACACTCTAAGCCTTGGCGTATGCAATGGCTGTCAGTTGATGATGGAACTGGGGCTACTATACCCTGATATGGAGAAACACCCGAAGATGCACCACAATGCATCAGGAAAGTTTGAATCGTCTTTCATCAACCTGGATATACCGAAGAACAATTCGGTGATGCTAAGCTCACTGGAAGGCTCCAGGCTTGGCGTATGGCTGGCGCATGGAGAAGGGCAGTTTGTGTTGCCGGAAAGCGAAGCCTCTTACAACATAGTAAGCAAGTACGCATACAATGAGTACCCGGGTAACCCGAATGGTTCCGGCTTCTCTACTGCGGCATTAAGCTCTAAAGACGGTCGTCACCTGGCTATCATGCCTCACCTGGAAAGATCGTTGTATCCCTGGAACTGGGCCAACTACCCTGCAGACAGAAAAGAAGATGAAGTAAGCCCGTGGATAGAAGCCTTTGTAAATGCAAAGAAATGGATAGAAAAAAAGGTCGCTTTGTAACAGAAGCGACCTTTCAATAAAAAGTTTTTGGTTTGTTATTAAAACAAAACCATTTGAATTATATTTATATGTATACACACGGTATAAATTCAATGGTCTATGAAAGCACAAACCTTCCTTCCCTGCGCCTCCGTGCTATTGGTTTTAATCTCAGGCTGTTTTAGTTACCGGGAATTACCGGTCGAATATGATTACAGCTACAAAGGCAGATTTGACAAATACAACAGTTACGATTTTCTGATCCAAGGTGAAAATGCGGAACTGATGAGCACCAGTGGCACCACAATCTACAATGCTATAGAGTCTCATATGAAATTCCTGGGCTACAAGAAAAAATCCAACCGCCCTGACCTTTTGCTTTCCTTCCGTGTCTTTGCCGACAGTTTAAATTTCAGAGGCTATAACCAGCCCAAGATAGAAGACTGGATGGCAAAGAAAGACAGGGACCTGGAGTATCAACGCATGAAGATAGGTATGAAAGAAGGCACCTTGCTTATTCAGATCTTTGACCGCAAACAGAAGTCATCCATTTGGCAGGGATATGCCACCGATTACTACGGAAAAGTCGACTTTACAGACATCCGGGATGTAAACAATGCGGTAAAATCTATTCTGAACAAATACCAGTTTTTTGCGGACGGATTTCTTGAGGAACAGCAAAAAATTCTTTCCCAATAATTTTTTAAAAAATAGCTGGAACTATTTTTTCATTTTACAAAATTAATTCTACCTTTGCCATCCCAAAAATAAGGGAATTAAATGATGCCCGATGGTGTAACTGGCAACACGTCTGATTTTGGTTCAGAAGAGTCTAGGTTCGAGCCCTAGTCGGGCAACAAATGGCGGACAAAAGTCCGCCTTAATTGTTTAAAGGCAAAACGCGCAAAAATGGCATCCGTAAAGATTTTCTCCGGCAAATCAACTAAATATCTTGCTACTAAAATTGCTCATGCTTATGGCAAGCCTCTCGGTGAGGTAACCCTGCAAGAATTTAGCGACGGAGAAATGTCACCTTTCTTCACGGAGTCAGTAAGGGGGTGCGATGTTTTCATCATTCAATCTACCTTTCCTCCCGCTGACAATTTCATGGAGCTACTGCTCATGATCGATGCAGCCAAAAGGGCCAGTGCAAAATATGTAACCGTGGTAGTGCCTTACTTCGGATATGCCAGACAAGACAGAAAAGATAAACCAAGGGTAGCCATTGCCGCAAAACTTATGGCCAACCTTTTATCAGCGGCCGGCGCAGACCGAATTATGACCTGCGACCTTCATGCTGACCAGATCCAGGGCTTCTTCGATATCCCTGTTGACCACCTTGACGGAACTGCAATATTTATCCCATACATCCGCTCCCTGAACCTGGAAAACATCATGTTTGCATCTCCTGACGTAGGTGGTGTAAAAAGGACACGAAGCTTCGCCAAGTTCTTCAATGCGGAAATGGTAGTGTGTGATAAGTACAGAGAAAGAGCTAATGAAGTGGCCACTATGAGGCTTATAGGAGATGTTGAGGGCAAAGATGTGGTAATGGTGGATGACCTTATAGACACCGGTGGCACCATGTGCAAGGCTGCCGCTTTGCTAAAAGACAAAGGCGCAACATCCGTAAGGGCTGTTGTAACTCACCCGGTACTTTCAGGTAAGGCTTACGAAAACATTTCAAATTCGGTTTTAGAAGAGCTGGCAGTCACAGACAGCTTACCTTTGAGAACAGATAAGGACACGTCGAAAATTAAGGTTTTAACCGTTTCCGATCTATTCGCCAAAGCCATTCGCAAAATTCATGATCACGAGTCTATCAGCTCGCTTTTCATTGAATCTTAATTAACAGAGAACATATTTTTTAAAACTAAATAAACAATACGATGAAAACAGTTGAGATTATAGGGTATAAAAGAGCAAATCTCGGCAAATCAGTTGCTAAAAAATTACGCGCAGAAGGTAATGTTCCTTGCGTACTTTACGGTGGTGATGAGCAGATACATTTTTATGCGCCAATGATTTTATTCCGTGAGTTAGTTTACACGGACAAAGCACACTTTGTAAACCTTAACGTTGAAGGACAAGAGTATCAGGCTATCATGCAGGATCTTCAGTTCCACCCGGTAAGTGAAGTTATTTTACACGTGGATTTCCTACAGTTATTCGAAGGAAAATCTATTAAAATGGATATCCCTGTACACTTCGAAGGCGACGCTCCAGGTGTTACAAAAGGTGGTACGCTAATCAAGAAAAGAAGGTACCTGAAGGTAAAAGCGTTACCTAAAGATATGCCTGAGTATATTACTGTTAACCTGTCTAAACTGGATTTCGGTAAAGCGATAAAAGTAGGTGAGATCGAAGAGAAAAACTTTGAGATCCTTGACTCAAAAATTGCTTCTGTTGCAGTAGTGGAGATCCCTAGAGCACTTAGGGGTAAAACTCAGGAAGCTGACGTAGAAGAAGCAGAAGAAGCCGGTGAGGCTGCTGCTGAGGGTGCAGAAGGCTAAGCATTAGTAATATTTATCATTCAAAAGGCTGTCTTACAAGTCAGATTGAGTGAGCGGGACGAGAAGCAATTCCTAACCTACTCCCTCAGATATCTAAATGACTTTCAGACAGCCTTTTTGTTTTTACTGTTATTCAAAAACTGAAAAGCCAGATAACTCATGAAATACCTGATAGCCGGACTGGGCAATATTGGCCCTGAATATGAAATAACAAGACACAACATCGGGTTCCTAACCCTCGACAGGCTTGCCGAGCAGGAAGGCATAACCTTTAGCACAGAAAGGTTGGCTATGAAAGCTGAGTTTAAACACAAAGCAAGGCAGATACACCTGATCAAACCCACTACCTACATGAACTTAAGTGGCAAAGCGGTCAATTTCTGGATGCAGGAGCTAAAAATCCCCAAAGAAAACCTTCTGGTTGTGGTTGACGATATAGCTTTACCTTTTGGCAATTTGAGGCTGAGGGCAAAAGGCTCTTCGGCAGGTCACAACGGGCTGAAAAATATAGAGCAGGTGACCGGAGGAGCAAACTATGCCAGGCTTAAATTCGGCATCGGGGACAATTTCCATAAAGGTCAGCAGGTAGATTATGTGCTAAGTCCTTTTACCAAAGAAGAATTTAATGTACTGCCTGAAAAGATGGATAAGGCCAATGAAATGATCTTGTCGTTTTGCACTATTGGCATCAGCAGGACTATGACGCAATATAATGACTAAGGAAAGCTATTCACCATCCTCAGTTTGCTGAGGACGGTGAACAATAGATTGATAATTTAACTGATACCTGATCCAGGCTTCACAGCTTCTGAAGGCTGAACAAAACGCAGCGTACCATCCAGGTTTTCCGCCATCAGGATCATACCCTGAGACTCCTCTCCCATTATCTTCCTGGGGGCCAGGTTGACCAGTATCGACACTTGCTGCCCTACTACATCCTCCGGAGCATAGTGTTCTGCAATACCGCTCAGCACCGTCCTTTGATCAATTCCGGTATCTACCTTCAGCTTAAGTAGCTTTTTCGATTTACGTACTTTTTCAGCTTCAAGGATGGTTCCCACACGGATGTCCATCTTCACAAAATCATCAAAGGTTATTTCATCTTTGGCAGGCGCCGCTTTCACATTTTCAAGCTCATTGGCGGCCTTGGTATCTTCCAGTTTTTGCACTTGTTGTTGTATTATATCGTCCTCAATTTTCTCAAACAGCAGTTCTGCCCTGTTTACCTTGTGGCCTGATGTCAGCAGATCGATTTGTCCTGTCTCATCCCAATACAGCTTATCCAGGTTCAGCATATCAGCCAGTTTCTGCGACGTGTAGGGAAGGAAAGGCTCTCCCAGCACTGCAAGGTTAGCAGCTATCTGCAGCCCGATATTCATAATGGTTTTTACGCGCTCGGGATTCTCTTTGATCAATTTCCATGGCTCAGTATCTGCAAGATATTTGTTGCCCGTTCGGGCCAGGTCTATAAACTCGCTGAGAGCTTCCCTGAAACGGAACGCTTCCATGGATTTTGCGATCTTCTCCGGTGCCTCTTTTATTTTCTTAATAGCGTCGTGGTCAATATCAAACAATTCGCCACGCTCAGGTACTTCACCTTCATAATACTTGTTGGTGAGCACAACAGACCTGTTGATGAAGTTTCCAAATATAGCTACCAGTTCGCTGTTGTTCCTGGTTTGAAAATCTTTCCAAGTGAAGTCATTATCCTTGGTTTCCGGAGCATTGGCGCAAAGCACATACCTCAACACATCTTCCTTACCCGGCAGCTCTTCCAGGTATTCGTGTAGCCACACAGCCCAGTTTTTAGAGGTGCTTATTTTATTACCTTCCAGGTTTAAGAACTCATTGGCCGGTACATTATCTGGCAATACATAGCTGCCATCCGCATGTAGTATACTGGGGAAAATGATGCAGTGGAATACGATATTATCTTTACCAATAAAGTGGAGTAACCTTGTGTTTTCATCCTTCCAGTAAGGCTCCCAGTCCTGACCATTCTTTTGTGCCCACTCCTTGGTCGCCGAAATATAGCCAATAGGTGCGTCAAACCATACATAGAGCACTTTGCCTTCCGCCCCTTTAACAGGCACGGGCACGCCCCAGTCCAGGTCCCTTGTCATCGCACGGGGCATTAACCCACCGTCAAGCCATGACTTACACTGACCATATACATTGCTCTTCCACTCCTTATGCCCTTCAAGTATCCACTGCCTCAGCCAATTCTCATAGTCGTTCATTGGGAAGTACCAATGCGTGGTTTCCTTAAGCACCGGCTTATCCCCACTTAAAGCAGACCGGGGATTGATCAGCTCAGACGGACTCAATGACGAGCCGCACTTCTCACACTGATCACCATAAGCCTGGTCATAATTACAGTTAGGACATGTACCTATAATGTAGCGATCGGCCAGGAATTGCTTGCTCTGCTCATCGTAGTACTGTTCAGAGGTCTTTTCCTCAAAAACCCCTTTTTCATAAAGCTCTTTGAACATCTCGGAAGAAGTCTCATGGTGCACCTGGTTAGAGGTTCTGGAGTAGATATCAAAAGATATCCCGAGCTTCTCAAAAGAATCTTTAATCAGTGTATGATATTTATCTACAATTTCCTGCGGAGTGACTCCCTCCTTTCTCGCTCTAAGAGTGATCGCTACCCCGTGTTCATCGGACCCACATACGAACAACACATCCTTTTTACGACTGCGTAAATATCTGACGTATATGTCGGCAGGCACGTATACTCCTGCAAGATGACCGATATGCACAGGGCCGTTGGCGTAGGGAAGTGCCGCTGTTATGGTATGTCTATCAAATTTTTTATCAGGCATTATTAATCATTGGTTAATGCCGCAAAGATAGAAGATATTAAAAGCAAATGTTAATTATCCTCCGTATAACAGGAAATTTATGAAGAAGGGAGCACCACCCTGAAATGGGTATAGGCCTTGTCATCATTCAGCAGCATAATTTCTCCCCCAAGCTTTTGCACACTTTGTTTTACAATATACAGTCCGAGTCCTATAGTCTGGTGGCGCAGCGCTGTTTTAGAGAACATCTGAAAGATATCATCCACGTCTTCATCCTTTATGCCTATGCCATTATCCATGAAATGGATAACACAACAGCTACTATCTTCTCCCCTGGCCACTCTGATCTTTATTATACTGGCCCGATCAGGCACCTTAAACCTGACAGCATTTTGTATCATATTGAAGAATATCAGATCCACCAGCAATGGATCGGAGTAGTATTTCAGGTCGGAGGTTATTTTATAGGTTACTTTAAAGTCTTCCGTACCTTCGATATTTTGCACCTGTTCTATACACTTCACAATCAGTTGCTCAAAGTCTATCTTTTTATATTTCACTTCCAGACTGTTGATGTCGCTTATCGTCTTTAACCTTGTAAGGATATCGTTGAGCCCGGATGATGTCTGTAAAAGCATTTTAAAGTATCGAAGGGCCTTAACGTCGTTGATATCCAACAGGGCTACATTACAAATCCCCATCAATGTAGCCAATGGCCCTTTAATGTCGTGTGATGACTTATACAGAAAGTTATCCAGCTCGAGATTGGCCATTTTCAACTCCTGGTTTCGGCTCTCCAGCTCCTGAGTACTTTTGTCAACTTTGTCCTGAAGGTGAATATTGTATGTGGCCAGCTTTTCGTTTTGCTCAGTTATCAGGGCATGGGCCTTTTCAAGCTCTGCATTTTTTGAGATGAGTATTTCTTTCTGGGCTTCAATTTCTTCTTTCTGCGACATCACCTCCATATTTCTTTCTGCCAGTGCCTTATTGGTCTTACGGTTGTGCCGGTAAGCGTAAAATATCAAAACTACCAGGAGAAAAACCAAACTAAAAATAATGATCAGGAATACGTTGATCTTTCGGTTTATAATCAATTGCCGCTCCTTCTTTTCCAGCACTTTTTGATTCTCTTCCTCCTGTATTTTCAACTGGATAGCTGCCAGATTATGCGCAAGTGCCTCATTGAAAAGGGTATCCCGAAGTCTTAGCAGGCGCGCTTTATAGTCATAAGCTTTATTGATGTCTCCCTTTTGGTGGTATAGATCCGAAAACAAACTGATATTCTCAAACATGCGCTCCTTCGAGCCTATTTGCTCGGCTATTTCCTGGCTCTTATTCAAAAAAGCCAGTGCGCTGTCATACTCTCCTTTCCTCTGAGCCTCTTTACTGTAGTAATAGTAAATTTCAGAGATACCATTTTTCTCAGATATCTCTTCTCTCAAGCTCAAGGAAGTGTCCAGGTATTTCCTTGACTTCCCATATGCACCAAGCTGCTGGTAGATCTGCCCCAAACCACTATAGGCTACTGCATTCCAGTTTTTGTTGTCAACCCCAAGCCTTAATGAGCTCTCAAAAAAGCTTTTCGCCCTGACCAGATCCCCTTCTTTCAGGAAGGTTATACCTATATTATTTAGTGAATATAGCTCAAGGTTGGAGTCTTTACTAACCATAGCCACCTCAAGACCCCTGTTGAAATATTCTCTGGCTTTTGAATAATCCTTGAGCTTGTCATACACCAAACCTATATTATTTAAAGTTAGGGCTTTACCATATACCTCATTGATTGCCTGTTTAAGGTTGAGAGAACGCAACAGATTTTCAAGCGCCCCCTGATAGCTGCCCATATTGTAATAGGCCAGGCCTATGTTGTTAAAGGCATTATTAATAAGTACAGTATCTTGAATTGCATTGGCTATTTTCAGGGACCTGTTGGAGTAAACCAGTACAGAGTCATAATCGCCAAGGTAATAGTAGACTCCACCTATTAGCCGCAAAGATTTTGATATTTGCTGCTGATCTCCATGCTGTACAGAAAGATCATAAGCCTCTCTGGCATAGCTCATAGCATCTTTTGGGTAGTTTAACCAGGTTTTGACCACAAGTGTGTGCAAAATGTCAACTCTGTTGTTGCCTGAGGCGCTTGACAGCTTGCCGATAAGGCTATCGACTTCCTGGCTACATACAACTGAAAAGTTGGCCACAACGAAAAATAGGACCATCCAAAGAGCACGCATACTCTGACTGAGTTTGTTTCAAACTAGAAATAACTCAATAAGTTAGAAAAAAATTAATAGCATGCCAATTATTCTGCGTTAATAATACCTCATGTTCTTTTAATCACGCCTTTCCAAAGTAATGTCCCTGATAAAACCAAAAGCGAAGCTCCCTTCTTCTTCGTAGCAATAGCGCTGTGATAATTCGTTGTAATAAATCGGGGCTCCCATACTTTTCATTTCTTCAATGCACCGGAAAAACGTACTTCTGGAAACTCCCAACCGGTTAGCCAGGGCCGATGCCCCTCCTTTATATTTCATTCTGATCATTCGGTCCAGGCGGAGATAAAGATTTCTCTTTTCGTCGTTAGTCATAGCATAAGGCTTTTATGTCTACAGATGGGCTCTTCTATACTATTATATTAATAGCAGGCCAATTCTATAATACTTAAAGGTTAAAAAGTCACGTCCAATTCTAGGATCAAGCTGAATTTCCGGGGAGACCCTAAATTTTCACCCCTTTGCTGACAAACAGTTGTTAATAGTAGTCAGCAAAAGCATTTGGCAAACTCGTATAATATAACAATAAGGGTGGTTTACTGATTTTCAGTGGCAAGTTCACATCACTTACTTTACTTTCCAATCTATTTACTCCACAGGTTTTACGCTTGATACCAATTCTACAGGAAAGACAGTTGAGACCTGCATTTACCCTACCCACTGCTAAGCCTGACGTGCATTATATTCAGGTGTGTACAAGTCAAAATGCATGGAGTCCTCCGCCGGGAAACTTTTCGTATTTGTACATAGCAGCAGTTGACAACCCCTTCAATGAGGAGTAATAATTTGCGTTTAGTGATAAGGAAGGATTACTTCAAATTGTGTAAAACCTCCAGGGGCTTTACTGAGCGTTATTTCTCCTCCAAGCTTTTCCACTGCCAGCTTAACCAGGTAAAGTCCAAGCCCTGCTGTATCTGACATATCCGAGGCTTTGGAGAAAATCTCGAAGATTTTATATGAAACGTTTTCGTCAATGCCTATCCCGTTATCCACCACCAGCACATGCAGCCGATCGTTACTGAATATTTTTATATTGATAAAGGAATCAATACGACCGGAGGTATTATAGAACTTAAAGGCATTGCTGATAAGATTGGTAAGGATGATCCTCAAAAGGTCCTGATCGCCCCTGAAATGCAAATTACATTCGATTTCTTTTTCAACAGAGATGGCCTTCAATGTTTTTGCATTTTGTTGTTCACTGATAATATCCGTGACCATGGCATCAAAATCAATGGGTTCTTCTGAGATCAGAGAGTTATTTATCTGATTGATAACCAGCAACTTAGAAAGTATCTCATTTAACCTTTCCGCTGTTTTGCTCAGTTTGTTGAAGTAGTCGATTGACTTTTCATCTTCTATATCTATCAGAGCTACATTACAAACGCCCTGCAAGGTAGCCAGTGGCCCCCTAATATCGTGAGAGGTCTTGTAAATAAAGTTATCCAGTTCAGTATTGGATTTCAACAAAGCCGCATTAGAAGCATTAAGCTCCTGCGTACGTTCCCTCACACGCTCTTCCAGCACCGTGTTCATATTAGTCAGCTCCAGATTCTGCTTTTCAATAGTCTCGTTGGCCTCATACAACTTTCTGTTGACGTTCCTTCTATGCTGGTTGTTTCTGTAGAGGATAACCAAAATAACCACAGCCAAAAAGATTATAATGATCGAAAGGATCAAAAGTGTTGTTCTTCTGGATATTTCGGACTTTTGAAGGCTTATAGTTTCCAGGTTTTCCTTTTCCTGATAATTGATTTGAATGTTAGCGAGGTTTTGTATGACTTCTTCGTTTAAGATTAACCCGCTCAAAGAGTCATACTTCATTTGATAGCCATATGCCTTTTCAAAATCATTCAGCAAGGCATATATTTCTCCGTAGAGCTTATAATTTTTATTTACCCAGACCCTTGAATCTATTTCTTCGGCAAGTGTCTGACTGGCATGCAGAAGCTCCAGCGCCTCATCTATGTTTCCTTCTTCTTTTTTAATTCTTGCCAGATAATGGGTATTATTTACTACATGGCTTTGCAGACCTACACCGGTGGCAATTTCGATAGCCTCCCGTAAGTAAACCTCGGCCTGTTCGGCATTATCGAGAGAATAGTATGCCAATGCTGCACCATTTAGTGCATCTACTTTAATTCTATCTTCACAGCCATTGCGTTCACAGAGTTTTAATACTCTTGTAAAATTGTTTACCGCCTCATCATAGTTATTCAAGTCAGAAAAGCACAATCCCAGATTGATCAGAGTACCCTCTATTTTGCTTTCATCTTTAAGCGACTTTTTGATTTCCAATGACCTTTTGAAATATTCAATGGCCTTATTATAATCTTTGATCTGGTAGTAAACGAGTCCAATATTGTTACATGAAATGGCTATTTCCAGTTGATTCTTTTCTTCCTCCCGGAGGGATAAAGACTGAAAATGGTATTGTAGCGCTTCATCATACTTACCGTAATAGTAATAGGTAAGCCCCAGGTTATTCAATACAAATTTTTCACGGTCTTTAAACTCGTTTCGCCGGGCAATGCGGAGCGCATTTTGAAAATGATCAATGGCCAGTTGGTAAAATCCCTTTTCCTGATACACATAGCCTATTGCTATTTCTGTCCGCACAATCATCAGGCTGTCCCCTATGCCGTAGGATAATGCCTGTGATCGCTCTGCAAAATACAAGGCACTATCCAGGTCGGTAAGTCGATAGGATATGAATAATTCCATCAGGGCATTACTCTTTACTTCAAAATCATCGCTCTTAACCCTTTCTTTCAGTGAATCTATTTTGGACTGGGCAAAACCCAATACACTGACAAAACTCAGAAGGAATATAAAGGTGATTGCCTTCCATCGGAGAAATGGAATAATGCTAACTTTAACAACCCATGTAATATTTTGACACATTTTAAATAGATTCCTACAATATTCTATCCCACATTTGTGAGCAAATGTAAAAACAACGGCAAAAATAATTTATACTGAACAATATCAACATGTAAGAAATGGAGGTGTTTTTACAACAAATACTCAAAAAATGAGCACCTTTTCGAAGTTAAAATTTCAGAAAAAATTAAAAAATATAAAACAAGCATTACAAACTATAAACCAATATAACTATGAAAGCCAAACTATTTACAATTCTAGCCATTATTTTTTTAGCTACCATTTTTTCTTCATGCACTGAAGAAGAAATCAGTCCGGACTCTAACAAATCCGATCATTCTACCATTGGTCATGGAGAAAGTGACACTAACTTCTAAACTCAGCAGCCATGAAAACAAAAGTAATAATTATAGCCTTTACAGTAGCTGTAATCGCCTCATTCTCATTCATAACCATCAACAAGGAGTCATTTTCTAAGAAGAAAGAGGCTCCGATATCCCAGCAGGCAGAACCTGTAAGCGGCTTTGCCCTGGAGGATGAGAACCAGTTTTAACCTAACGTAACCTTAGTTCAAATAATATAGAAATGAGCCATTATCCGGTCACTGGCATGCATGCCAGTCCATCTGGTTGATTTCGCAAATAAAATAAATTGTATTATGAAAGCTAAAATAGCCATCGTTGCTTTCGCAGTAGCTGTGATCGCCTCATTTTCATTCATTACTATAAATAAAAGTGCTGTAGCCAAAAAAACTCAGACCGAAACTGTAAAGCATGACCAACCAACAGATGGGTTTGCTTTGCAGGACGAGAACCAGTTTTAAAGAGGTTTTAAAGATTAAGGGGAATTTTCGGGGAGACTCTGACTTTGCTATTCTGTTTTTGACAGACAACTGTTAATAACAATCAGCAAAGCAGTTGGCGACCAGGATCAATAGCGATAGACACAGTTTACTGATTCCCAGTAATAAGCTTCTAGGTGCGGATCTTATTTTTCGGTTCCGCTCAATCCACAAGTTTTAAGATCGGCCCTTTTTATGGCCGCGTCCGGAGCTTGACATTTTTTCTTTCAAAGGCTAAACAAAAGCCCTTATAAGGTTGTTGTATGATCATTATTTATTGGGCATACCAGGCATAACTTAATGGTGTACACCCCTAAATTTGCACTGAAACTGTAAGTGTAAATAAATAATTACAGTCAAAGGCAAGCCTGCAAACACCTGTTATTCAAGGCAAAAGCAGGAGAAAGGAGCTTGCAAATGTGGGAGAAAAATGATGTAATATTGAAATTATTTTTCAATATGCAACCTCATCACATAAGGTTACTTACCAATTGTGAAGAATGACTACGTATTTGTAAATTAAAAGGTTCAAACATTACATGACAGGAATATAAATTTAAAATGAACTTTTTATAATTCATTGATTTTCAGCCAGTAGCGTTTGCTTAAATTTCACCCCTCCTTTTGATGTACGGAAATACCATTTATCATTCCAGTATTAATTAAATTTAATTTTGGTTTAACTATTCTTTGCGTTTAGTTTAGTAATTTTGCGGCTTAATTTTTAAGCTAATGCAAAATATTCGTAATGTCGCTATTATAGCGCACGTTGACCACGGTAAAACTACCTTGGTTGACAAAATTATTCACGCCTCAAAAATTATCAGGGAGAATCAGGAGACTGACGATCTTATCTTGGACAATGAGGACCTGGAGAAAGAAAGAGGGATCACCATTGTTTCCAAAAACGTTTCAGTAAGATATAAAGACGTAAAAATAAATATTATCGATACTCCTGGTCACGCCGACTTCGGTGGTGAAGTGGAGAGGGTTTTGAAAATGGCCGACGGTGTTCTTTTGTTGGTTGATGCCTTTGAAGGCCCCATGCCGCAAACCCGCTTTGTACTTGGCAAGGCTATCGACCTGGGTTTGAAACCTATTGTGGTTGTAAATAAAGTAGACAAAGAGAACTGTCGTCCTGACGAGGTTCATGAGCAGGTTTTTGACTTGATGTTTAACCTGGACGCTACAGAAGACCAGCTTGACTTCCCTACGCTTTATGGCTCATCAAAGCAAGGCTGGATGAACACTGACTGGAAAACACCTACCGACAATATATTCCCGCTTCTGGATGCTATTATCGAGCATATTCCACCTGCACCACAAAATGAAGGTGTGCTGCAAATGCGTGTCACTTCCCTCGACTTTTCTGCTTATGTAGGCCGTATTGCCATAGGCAGGATCGCCCAAGGTACCGTTAAAGAAGGTGACACTGTAGGTTTGACCAAAAAGGATGGCTCTGTTAAAAGATGTAAAGTAAAAGAGGTACATATTTTTGAAGGCCTTGGTAAAAAACGCGTACCGGAAGCATCATCAGGAGAAATCTGTGCGCTTGTAGGTATCGATGACTTTGAGCTTGGCGATACTGTAACCGACATCAACAACCCGCAACCTCTTCCTCGTATAGCTATTGACGAGCCTACCATGAGTATGCTCTTCACTATCAACAATAGTCCGTTCTTCGGCAAAGAGGGTAAATTTGTAACCTCGCGCCACCTGAGAGACAGATTATACAAGGAAACTGAGAAAAACCTGGCTTTAAGGATTGAAGATACCTCCTCAGAGGATAAGTTTAACGTATTCGGCAGGGGTATCCTTCACTTGTCAGTGTTGATCGAAACCATGAGAAGGGAAGGTTATGAGTTGCAGGTAGGTCAGCCTCAGGTGATCATCAAGGAAATTGACGGTGTAAAACATGAACCTATCGAGCACCTTGTAGTGGATGTTCCTCAGGAAAGCTCCGGTAAGGTTATCGAACTGGTAAGTGCTAAAAAAGGTGAATTGAAGATCATGGAGCCTAAGGGTGACCTGCAGCACCTTGAATTTGATATTCCAGCAAGAGGTCTGATTGGTTTGAGAAACAACGTGCTTACCGCAACTGCCGGTGAGGCCATCATGACGCACAGATTCAAAGAGTATGCTCCTTATAAAGGTGATATCCCGGGAAGGATCAACGGATCACTGATCTCTATGGAAAACGGTCCCGGCACTCCCTACTCAATAGATAAACTTCAGGACAGAGGTATATTTTTCGTTGAGCCTGGTGAGGATCTGTATACAGGACAGGTAATTGGTGAACACTCCAGGGATAACGACCTTGTAGTAAACGTGCAAAAGGGTAAGAAACTTACCAACATGAGGGCATCAGGTTCTGACAACAACGCCAAGATCGCTCCTCCTAAAAGGTTTTCACTAGAGGAAGCCATGGAATACATCCAAAAAGATGAATACCTTGAAGTGACCCCTAAGTCTATCCGAATGAGGAAGATCTACCTTGACGAGAACGAGCGTAAGAGAATGTCTAATAAAGAACAATAAGCAATAGACAAAAACAGTTAGCAAACTGTGCTATGGAAGGTCTGCACCATCGGTTGCAGACCTTTTTTTCTTTAATTTGTAAGCCCCATTAATCATAAAAAACGCCCGAAAGATTATCTTCCGGGCGTTTTATTATTTCGTAGGGTAAGCAGTGGCTTACAAAGGTATCTGCTCAAGCTTTACCGAGGCTTCTCCCTTAAATGCTTTTCTGGCTTTAAGGTTTAGCACCTGGAACATTTCTTCATCCTGTACCACGTCAGGGTTAGGGGTAGTCAACAGTTTATCACCGGCAAATATAGAATTGGCTCCGGCCATAAAGCAAAGTGCCTGCTCTTCCATATTCATTCTTACCCTCCCGGCAGATAACCTCACCATAGCCTTAGGCATAATGATCCTTGCAGTGGCTATCATCCTTACCATTTCCCATACCGAAACACGGGGCTGCTCAGCCAAAGGTGTACCTTCAACGGGCACCAAGGCATTAACAGGTACAGACTCGGGGTGCTCTGGCAGCGTAGCCAAAGTGTGCAACATTCCTACACGGTCCTCATCTCTTTCTCCCATTCCAATGATACCTCCGGAGCATACGGATATCTTCGCATTGCGTACGTTTTTCAAAGTATCAAGACGGTCGTCATAGGTGCGGGTTGAGATTATTTCATCGTAGTGCTCCTCGCTGGTATCGAGGTTATGGTTGTAGGCATACAGGCCTGCATCCTTCAGTTTTTGAGCCTGCTCTTCTGTAAGCATTCCCAAGGTACAGCATACTTCCAATCCCATACTGTTAACGCCCTTCACCATATCAAGCACTCTGTCAAAATCACGATTATCTCTGACTTCTCTCCAGGCTGCACCCATGCAAAAACGTGTACTACCAGAATCCTTCGCCTCTTTGGCCTTGGCCAAAACTTCTTCTGTCGGTAATAGTTTATGCGCCTTTACATCTGTATGGTACCGGGCTGCCTGAGGGCAATATGAGCAGTCTTCCGGGCAACCTCCGGTTTTAACCGAAAGCAAAGTACATACCTGAACTTCCGAGGAATTGTGATATTCCCTATGTACAGTGGCTGCTTTATACATGAGATCCAAAACCGGAGAATTGTATATCTCAGTAATTTCCTCCCTGGTCCAGTTGTTTCTTATTTCAGTCATTATATAAATAGTTTTTTTAAATCAATCTGACATTCCCTTAAGGAAATATGGGATCAAAGTAAACACATAATCATCAAAGGTCATTGCTTTTGAGCAAAGAAATTGACTCAAACAGGCTTGGTAGCCGGTATCTGCCCTGTTTGGGTGCTTAACTATTAATTCAAATAGAATTCGTAAGGCATTCTCGCCTGTAGCCCATTCAGCTCTTTAACTTTTTTCACTGATTCCAGGTATGGATAAAACTCTCCCATTTCTTCTTTGATGATTTTCGTACTTCTCTCACCTTCAAGTTCCTTCATAAATTCTTCAAAGATGTTTTGTTGTTTGGGGTAATATCTCACTTTATAGTCGTCCTGGATATTGGCTTTTTGGACAGCTATTTCAATGGCTGCTTCAAGATCACCAAGAATATCCACCAAACCATTGGCTTTGGCCTGGCTTCCTGTCCACACTCTTCCTGAAGCGATTTTCTTAAGCTCCTCCACACTCATGTTCCTGCCCTGAGCGGCTTTAGTGACAAAGGTCTCATAGCCATCCTCCACATCATTTTGGATGATCTGCTTTTCCTGATCGGTCAGTGGCCTGGTAACATTGTAGATGCTGGAAAGCGCTCCAGTCTTCACCTCATCGTGGGTAATGCCGAGTTTATTATTAAGAAAGCCCTGTAGGTTAAATATAATACCAAAGATACCGATTGAACCGGTAATGGTGTTGGGCTGGGCAACTATAGTGTCGCAGGCCATAGCCATGTAGTAACCTCCCGACGCCGCAACATCTGACATCGATGCGATCACCGGCTTCTCTGCACCTGCCAGCTTTATCTCCCTCCACATTACATCCGAAGCTACAAAGCTTCCTCCCGGAGAATTGATCCTGATTACAATAGCTTTTATGTCATCGTCTTTTCTTGCCTTGCGGATCTCTTCTGAAAACTTCTCCGAACCAATGGTATTCACATCGCCCTTGCCTGATATAATATCGCCGGAAGCCACAATAACGGCCACTTCATTATCTGAGCTTTTGTAGGTGCTAAAACTCTCTTTGTATTTTTGGTAAGAGATCAGGTTCAGGTCCGTATCCTCCTCTACCCCTATCTCAGCTTTTAGTTCAGAAACTACCTGATCAAAATATACAAGATCATCGGCCAGGTGATACTCCACAGCTTCCTTAGGCCTCCTTACCAGCATGTTATCAGAGATTTCCATGAGCTTCTCCGGAGCTATATTTCTTGACTCCGCTATTTTAGAGATTACATTGCCATAAACAGAGTTAAGCATGGAGGTTAGCTGCAGCCTGTTTTCTTCGCTCATATCCTTTCTCACGAAGGGCTCAACCGCACTTTTAAAGTCTCCAACCCTGAATATCTGCGGCTCTATGTCCAGCTTATCAAATAATCCCTTAAAAAAGGTAAGGTTGGCACTGAGCCCGTTAAGCTCCAAACTCCCCTCGGGGTGCATGTAGACCTTATCAGCCACAGAAGAAAGGTAATAGCCCGCCTCACTGTAGAATTCGCTGAAAGCAACAACAAATTTCCCTGAACTTTTAAAATCATTCAGTGCATCGCGGATCTCCTCAGTAGCAGCCATACCGGCCATTACGTATGGAGCTTCAAGGTAAATACCTTTGATCTTATTATCATCTTTCGCATTTCTGATGGCTTCTTTCAACTGCACAAGGCCAATGGTATTAGGCGCAGTAGGGAACATATCCAGCTCAGCAAACGGATTATTAAACTCCACTTCCGAAATAGGCTTGTCAAGCTTGATATGAAGGACCGACTTTTCTGATACTTGA
>NZ_SMLW01000608.1 GCF_009711405.1 Fulvivirga kasyanovii
CTTTTGGAGATCTAATAATTAATTAGGTTTAAAGACAAAATTTATCCCGCAAAGTCGTACAGATTATAGACAGGATCTACTTAAGTAGTTTACTGCTTCCGTTTGAGCCGGTGCAAAAAACAAAGTTAGATACTTCACTGCGTTCAGTATGACCAGATTTGTTGACTATAGGTAAATAAATAAAACTTAACGGGAGCCACCAACCCAGCCCTGAAAGGGCAAAATCCAATCAGCAAAAGGTGAAGCCTTTTGTTTATAAGTTACAAGAGTTTGCAGCCCTCGTAAAGGGTGCTATTAAAGCTCACTAAACGGATTTTTGTGTAGCCCTGTTCAATCTCAGCCTTCCCGTTTCTATAGGAATGGCCGCCTTTACCAACACGGTAAATATAAACAATCCCATGGCCCAAACACCGATGGTTACGCCCACTTCCGGAAGGGTAGGGAGGTACTCTACAATCTCTCCCCAGGGACCGGGAATGAAACCCGGAATGATCAGCCCCATACCTTTCTCAATCCAGATAGCCACAAAAAGCAATACACACGCAAAGTTGAGCCATTTCAGATCATTTCTGAGGGTATGCACCGTTAGTATGATGGTGGCTACGATGTTCATGGCCAGCGAACTGTAAATCCACGGCATCAAGGCATTTTTGCCCTCCAGACCGAAAAACAGGTAAATGGCACTGCTGCTATGGTGGGTTTCCGCATAAAACTCCTTAAAAAGCTCTGAACCCAGCATGATCAGGTTGACCTGGGCGGCTACAGTTACTACCAACGAAATTTTCCTGAGTGTTTTGGCTTTAATGGTATATGACGAATAGCGGTTGATGACCTGTAGAGCCAGGATGATCAACGCCGGGCCTGCGGCAAACGCAGAGGCCAGAAAGCGCGGTCCCAACAGCGAATTGTTCCAGAAAGGACGGGCAGGAAGCCCTGCATAAAGAAAAGCAGTAACCATATGAATACCTACTGCCCAGAATACAGACAAAAACACCCCAGGCAGGTAAATGGACTTCTTCGGCTCTTTGCCCTGATACTTGCAGATGAGGATATACAATGGAATGGTAAGGTTGATAAACAGGTACCCATTAAGCACGATCACGTCCCAGGCCAGCATGGAGTTGGGCCAGTTAAATCTGCCGATGCCCGGGATTAAGTGCCATGCCCTTGCGGGGCCGCCGAGGTCAACCGTGACAAATGCCAGGCACATGATGAGTGCTGCTACTGCCAGGCCCTCACCGATAAGCACCGCACGCGAAAAATCGATATCTTTCAAAACATACGTGGGGAGCACCAGCATCACTGCCGCTGCCGCCACACCCACAAGAAAAGTGAAGTTGGAAATATACAAGCCCCATGAAACCCGGTCTGACATACCAGTGATTTTCAGGCCATGCTCCAGTTGAAGAAAATAGCAATAAGCGCCAAGCAGCATGAGAAATGTCAATACTGCCATCCAGATGTGATAGGCCTTGTTACCTTGAGTGGCGGCACGAATGCCGTCTTTTACCATATTGAAAAATATACCGATCTGCGTCATAGTTTTAATCCATAAAATACCAAAACTTAGGTTCCGTGCCGAGGTCTTCCTTGAGGCGGAATACTTTTTTATTGGCCAGTACCCACCTGATCTCACTGTCCGGGTCCAGCAGGTTGCCGAATATCCTGGCACCGGTAGGGCAGGCTTCCACGCAGGCCGGATTTTTACCATTTCTGCTTCTTTGAATACAGAACGTGCATTTTTCCATCACCCCCTTTTTGCGCAGCCGGTTGCCCAGATAGTGCTGGTTTTTATTGACCTCTTCTTCCGGTATCTCCGGTGTGGCCCAGTTGAACCTGCGGCCATCATAAGGGCAGGCAGCCATGCAGTACCGGCAGCCGATACACCAGTCGTAGTCTATCACTACAATACCATCTTTTTCCTTCCATGTGGCCTCAACAGGGCAAACGTCCACGCACGGTGGGTTTTCGCAATGATAGCACTGAGTGCCCATATAGAAATGTCCCTCGGCAGGTACTTCATGGAAGAAGTTGTCTTCAGCATCTTCAAAGTTGATCCGGCCGTTTTCCATCTCATGGATGCGGATATACTGCATTTGAGAAGACCGGTCCTGATTGTTTTCCTGTACGCAGGCATTGACACAATCCATATATCCCTGGCACTTGGAAATATTGAAGGCATAGCCATAGAGTACATCTTTTTCGGCTCCCTGGGCAGATACATTGATCTTTTTGCCGTTGTTAAGCTCGTACAGCTTTTCCAGCCGCTCCACGGTCTCTGACTTTTCCTTGTCTGTCATCAGCCTGTAGTTGCCTTTAAAGAACTCTTCCCATTCCAGTTGTTTTTGATCCTTTTCATCGTCGGAAGCCGTAACACTACATGCACTGTTGACCATGCCAGTACCGGCAAGAAGCCCTGCTGTCAGGCTTTTGAGCATGTTTCTTCTACTGGTTTTCTTGTTCAGTTTTTGGTCGTAGCCATCCCCGCAGGAGCAGTTACCGGAGTTGCATCCCGAAGAGGGCTTTTGGTTTGGGTCATTGTCTCTCATAGCTACTTTCCGTTTAGTTCCTTTAACTTTTGTGTATTGAGTCTTGCAGGCCATCGTGGCTTGAAAGCCGGACTATGTGGGTTGTGACAACTCGCACAACTATATATCAGACGTGGAGGTGCCCAGCCTGCAACCCGCTTACCATGGGCACCTCCGATCCAGTCTTTGTATTGCTGCGAATGGCACTGAGCGCACTGCTTATAGCTGTGGTCAAAGGTCAATGCCTTGCCCGTTATCGTTTTAAGCTGGTCCAGGTTATTGGTGTCGTGGCAGGTGCTACATTCCATAGCATCACTGCCGGCATGCACCAGTTCTATGTTCCAGTGTGCTTTTTTCTTGTCTTTGCTTTCCGCTTTAAGCTCTTCCAGAGGTACACTGTGGCAGTTGGAACACGGGTATGATTTGATCATGCTCTGACGCTCCAGTACATAAAATTCTTTTTCTGATTCAGGTACCTGGGCCAGCACCTTTTTTATATCAGCCATGAGCTCTTCCGTGCTTACTTCATATTCGATAGTATCCTTATCGGCATGGCGAAGCTGCTCCACAATGGAATGGTGTCCTTTTTCCTGATGCGGGTGCTCTTCGTGTCCGGAGCAGCCTGGCATTATACTCGTAGCAAACGGCAGAAGTACCACATATATCAATGCTCGGATCATATGACTTACTCTATTATTCATTGACATGGGCTTTTATCTTTTCAATATCATTTTGGCCTTCAGGCTCCCACTCCAGGGTAGACATATCAGTTGTTGGTACATGGCATTGCCGGCAATTGATCCTCAAAGGGTGCGAAACTCTGATTTCTTTGGGTGCTGCCGGCCCGGCATGGCAGGCGAGGCAGTTAGACCGCATTTGCAATGAGTGAGGTATAGTGGGAGGGCTGCCCGGCATGGCTGCATTTTGAATACCCGGCTCTTCCTTGGCTTCAAAATTGGTTTCCTTAAACAGTACATCCGTTTTGGCCGGCACATGGCACTGCCGGCAATTGAGCAGTTCAGGGTGAGGTGTGACCGGCGCGTAGGCCTCAAATTGTTTTACATAACCACCGTTTTCATGACATTGCAGACAGGTTTTGCCACCTATTCCCTTTTCACTGATGAGCGGATGGGGGATAATCGGTGGAGCACCATCGTAAGCCCGGTTGTCATAGTATTCTTCCAGGTTCCGTTCGTGTTCCGGGTCTTCCGGCATATTGGCATACTCAGGGCTGAATTCCGATCGCTTAAATACGCCCTCTTCCTTGGGAATAGAGGGTACACTTTCCAGGGGCTCAATATCCTTTACAGGCTTTTCCTGGCTGGTGATCCAACTGATATCAATGATGGTGATCAGGGAGATTGCCAGCAGGGCAAAAAGGAATATGAAGAAGTATCTCGATCTTTTCATACTCAGGCTTTTTCAACTCTTACTGCACATTTTTTATAATCCGGTTGCTTGGATATCGGGCAAAATGCATCCAGTGTCAGCTCATTGATGAGCATGGATTCATCGAAAAACGGAACAAACACCTGTCCGGGTGTGGGCTGGCCTCTTTCATTGACAGCCGCCGGAAGCACTATTTTTCCACGTCGTGATACGAGCCTTACCTTGTCTCCCGTTCTGATGTTCAATGCTTTGGCATCATCAGGGTGTAGCTCTACATAACTATGGGGAACGGCTCGGTGCAAAACAGAAACCCTTCGAGTCATTGAGCCAGTATGCCAATGTTCCAGCACACGACCAGTATTGAGCCAGAAAGGATACTCTTTATCGGGTATTTCCGGTGGTGCTTCGTATGGCCGCATCCATATCCAGGCCTTGCCATCCGGTTTGCCATAGAACTCAAACTTACCTTTGGTCACTGCAGGGTCATATTCTGCATTGAACCTCCATTTGGTAGATTTTCCATTAACATAAGGCCATTGTACGCCCGGCTCTTCTTTAAGTACTTCATAAGGTGCCATAGCATGTTTTTTTCCGGCATGGAACAGTGAATATTCCTTCCATATTTCCCGGATGTGATCTTCTTCTTTCCAGGGAAACAGCTCTTCAAAGCCCATGCGCCGGGCTACCTCTATGAGTTGCCAGGTGTCGCTCATGGCTTCCCCGGGAGGTTGAAGCATTTTCTGAAAGTGCTGGGTCCTTCGCTCAGAGTTGCCATACATACCTTCACGCTCAATCCACATGGCGGAGGGGAGTATTACATCTGCAATTTCAGTAGTAGGCGTGGGGTAAACATCCGAAACCACCACGAACCTGCCAGTCTTTTGCGAGCCTTCGCGGTAGCGGTTCAGTTTGGGCATCGTCACCATAGGGTTCGTTACCTGGATCCACATAAACCGGATGTCTCCGCGATCCAGGGCCCTGAACATTTCCACAGTATGGAACGAGGGTTTGGCAGGAATTCTTTCCACGGGCACCTTCCATATTTTTGCAGCCATTTTCCTGTCTTCCTCGTTGGTTACCACACCATGAGGAAGCTTATGGGTGAGAGTACCTACTTCGCGCACTGTACCGCAGGCGCTGGGCTGACCGGTGAGTGAAAATGGGCTGTTGCCGGGCGTAGAGATCTTTCCGGTCAACAAGTGAATATTGTAGATCAAATTATTGATCCATGTACCGCGGGTGTGCTGGTTGGGCCCCATGCACCAGAGCGACATCACTTTTTTGTTAGGATCACCATACAATGATGCCAGGTACTTGATATCCTTGGCGGGTACGCCTGTGAGGGCCTCGACATTCTCGGGTTTATAATCTTTCAGAAAGTCAAAATATTCGTCGAAGGAGATAGGCTGCGCTTCATCATTAAAGTTAAATCCATCTTCAAGGCCATAGCCAATATTGGTCTTCCCTTTCCTAAATGTGCAATGCTTCTCTATAAATGAGGCATTGATCCAGTCGTTATTAATAATTTCATAGCAGATGGCGTTGGCTATGGCAAGGTCTGTCTGAGGCCTGAAAAGAATTGACCTGTCGGCAGCGGCGCTTGTCCTTGTGGTACGTGTGGCAAGGTCGATGATCTTTACGTCACGCTTTAGCCGGTTATCCAGTATCCGCGAAAAAAGTACAGGGTGCATTTCAGCCATATTGTTGCCCCAGAGTACAAATACGTTGGCATGGTCAATATCATCATAGCATCCCATTGGTTCATCCATACCGAAACTGCTCATGAAACCGGTTACAGCACTAGCCATACAAAGCCGTGCATTTGCCTCAAGGTTATTGCTGCCGATGCCACCTTTCATAAACTTAGAAGCCACGTATCCGTCAGGGATTGTCCATTGGCCTGAACCATAAATAGCTACAGAGTCCTTGCCGTGCTCTTTAATGGTTTCCTGCATTTTTGAAGCAATCAGGTCAAGAGCTTCTTTCATCGTTGTTTCCACAAAACGGCCATCTTTCTTTACCAGGGGCTTTCTCAGCCTGTCTTTGCCGTAAAGCGCCAGTACCGAATGATAGCCTTTTACACAGCAGAGCCCTTTGTTTACCGTGCTGTTGGGGTCGCCTTTCACGGCTACTGCCTTGCCTTCGGAGAGGCCAATGAGCAGGCCACACCCTACACCACAAAAACGACATGGTGACTTAACCCAGTCCATGGGGCCGTCAGGGAGATTTTTTAGTTGCTCTTCGGCAAATATGATCCCGGGAAACATGGATGCGGCCGCAGAAAGTGCCGATGCTTTGGCCAGGTATTTAAGAAATGTTCTTCTGTCTAATGGTCGCATTTTTTAATGATTTAAATTATCGTCGTTGAACCCTGCAACCAGGTTAAGGTGGTCGAGGCTTTCTATTTCACTCAACTTCTGCATCAGGGCATCTTCTTCACCCTGATCGGCGGTTTCCGATACAAGGATTATGAGGTCTTTGTTTTCGGCCTGTATGATTTCGCATGAAGGAATATCCTTGAGGGAGGCTTCCAGAAGAGCCTTTTTTCCTTGTTTTGGAAATACCAGATAGCTTTTAATGGGCATTTTCTTCTTCTTTTTTAGTGGTGAATAACTGAGGTTTTATCGTCAGCATAAGCCAGGCCCAGTTACTGGTTTCATTTTTATCGCCTCCTTTCAATGCTTCCATCGAATCCGTAGCGAACATGTGGGAATACCCGGCCTGGAGGTTGATTTCATCATTGGCATTATAAACCAGTACAAGGTCCATTTCGGTACCCAGGTATTTATCCAGTTTTTCAGTATTTAAAGCATTTTGTAAATGTTCTTCCGAGCGGAAGAAATGGGTGGTGAGGCTTGCGGAGAGCTTACCGGACTTTTGGGTAAGCCTTATAAATGCATCTTGCAGTCCTACACTGTTGATATGGTTTCCAACATAGAAATAGTCCATAAGGCCATTAAATTTATGGTTAGTGCCATAAAACGGATTAAAAGCATTATTTTCCTGATCCGGGTCTGTAGGTGAATTTCCGGATAATAGTTCAACACCTGTAGTTATAGAAGTATTAGGGAGTACTGAATAAGTCATATCCAATGCCAGGTAAGAGGCATTTATATCTGTTTCACCATCAGGTTCTTCACCGGTCTGTTTATATACAGCAAAATTTCCTTTAAGCTTTTTACCATTGTAGCTTGCCCTGGAGCCAAAGGTCTGGCTAAAGTAGGTGTTGTGGTCATCTACAGTACCACCTTGTTTCCCATTGTTAAGTATCAGGGCACTTACTTTAATATCTCCAAACGGCCTGCTGGCCCAGAGATACTGAAATGTTTTGTAGCTGTTGGCAATTGTATAAAAGGTTGTGTTAAGCTGAGGCGCATCCTGATTGTAAGCAAGGCCAAGGTTTAGCTCCAGTGCATTTGGTTTAAAGATCAAAATAGCAGCATCATGACTTCGGGCCTGTTGCGCCCAGCCTACATTACCGAAGATGCGGTGGTCGTCATATATTATTTCCTGCCGGCCTGCTTTGATGGCAAAGGCTTCGGATAGTTTGACTTTGGCCCAGGCTTCATGTATGGTTGTAAGGCTGCCATCATTATCCACCAGTTGAGGCTGGCTTCCCCATGTCCTTACATCCTGGAATACAATCTTGAAATCGTACTTTTCATTAGAATAAGAAAGGTTGAGCCGCGTTCTCTGGTCTATAAAAAATGCCGGATCCTGATCGGGTTCTGGCAGGGTTTTAAAACCATGCCGGTATTCTGCCCGGGGTCGAAATTCACCACTTATGGTAAACTGAGCCTGAGCAGTGCCAATAATACAAACTACTATGGTGAATAGTAAGGTAAGGGTTCTGAACATATGCGGAGCATTAGCTTTATGTTCTGAAGATTTAGCTTTTTGAGCCGGTATGGCATGATTAAAATCAGCTTCTTTCATGATGTTTATCAGTTTTTAAGGTTTCCTGAATTTGTTGTTGGTTTTTGTGCTACACAATTCCTGAGTTAAAATGTTGCAGGTTAGGCTCTTATATGGCTCGTTTCCTCCTTTACAAGCTATTCTTCATCAGGCCACTCTTTGCCTTTCCTTTCATTTATAAAGTTCGTCAGGCCATGTTTTTTTCTTTATGCTTTGGATCATAAACGAATGACTAATCTCTTTCAAACTTTGGTGTAAGAATCAAAGTCAACGCGCATGAATAACTTAAAAGATAAAAAAGTCGGCAGGCTGGTAGCAGAAGACTACCGGTATGCTGATGTATTCAGAAAATATGGAATTGATTTTTGCTGTGGCGGAGGAGTGAGTGTGGAGGAGGTATGCAGGAAAAAAGGGCTTGATCACCGGGAGGTGACAAATGCACTGGTCAGGATCACTACTGATTTTAAACCCACCCTGAATTATGACAACTGGAGGCTAGACAGGCTTACTGACCATATAATAACCATGCACCACCAATATGTAAGGGAGAATCTCCCATTGCTCGTTTTTTATAGTGCAAAGGTGGCTAATGCACATGGAGTGGCTCACCCGGAGACGGTGGAAATAAAACGCTTAGTGGAGGAACTTGAAGATGAGCTACTGCCTCATATGGAAAAGGAAGAAGTAGTACTGTTCCCTTATATAAAGAAGATTATGGCTTCGGCCGGTCAGATGCAGCACTTGGATCCTGTTAATTATGGTACTATAGAAAACCCCATTAAATGCATGATCTCAGAGCATGAAGCAGCAGGTGACCTCATGGAGATGATTGCACGGCTAAGCTCGGGATATACACCTCCCGAAGGGGCTTGCAATACCTATAGGGTACTTTATAAAAAATTGCAGGAGTTTGAGCGCGATCTTCATCAGCATATCCATCTGGAAAACAACATCCTTTTTCTGAAGGTAATTGCGATGGCCGGTGAGCAGGCATCTGTCTGATATCATATGCATGCTTGATATATATCATTAAATCTAAAATCTCACATTACTTACTTTACCAACCTTAATTTTTATACCAATGGAAACTAAAAATAACATCAAATCGCTGATCCTTACCCTGATGCTTGGGGTGATAGTAACAGGCTGTAGCCGATCTGTGGCGGATGACAGGCCGGAGCCGGCAGACCCTTCTCAAATTGAAGTTGTAGGAGAGCTTGAGGCAGATCTTACGTCTCCACCCATGGTGCCCCCGCCAGTAGTCAAGCGGCCTGCGAAGAAGCTCATCGTCAATATGGAGGTGCTTGAAAAGGAAATGGAAATGACTGACGGGGTGAAATACATTTACTGGACTTTTGGAGGAAGTGTGCCGGGAAGTTTTATCAGGACCCGTGTAGGGGATGAGGTGGAGTTCCACCTGAAAAACCACCCGGACAATAAACTGCCTCACAACATTGACCTTCACGCCGTAACCGGCCCTGGCGGAGGAGCTACTTCTTCATTTGTGGCTCCCGGCCATGAAACGCAGTTTTCATTTAAGGTGCTTAATGAAGGGCTTTATGTATACCACTGTGCCACTGCGCCTGTAGGTATGCACATCGCCAATGGTATGTATGGTTTGATACTGGTGGAGCCTGCCGGAGGTTTGCCTCCTGTGGACAAAGAGTACTATATCATGCAGGGTGATTTCTATACCAAGGGTGAATATGGTAAACGCGGATTGCAGCCCTTTGACATGAATAAGGCGATTGATGAAAAAGCTGATTATGTGGTGTTTAATGGCAGTGTTGGGGCATTAACAGGTGACAAAGCCATTACGGCTAATGTAGGCGAAACAGTAAGGCTGTTCGTAGGAAACGGCGGCCCTAACCTGGTGTCGTCTTTCCATGTGATCGGGGAGATCTTCGATAAAGTGCATATCGAAGGGGGAGACCTGATCAATGAAAATGTGCAAACTACCCTGATACCTGCCGGTGGGGCTGCCATTGTGGAGTTTAAAGTGGATGTGCCGGGTACTTTCATATTGGTAGACCACTCTATTTTCAGGGCGTTTAATAAAGGAGCCTTGGCCATGCTTAATGTGAAGGGTGAGGAAAATAAGGTGATATACTCAGGCACAGAGCAAACCGGTATTTATGAGCATGAAGGTGGAGGAGCCCAGGAAATGCCAACTTCTGAGGCATCAGAAAAACCGGAAGAGCTGGCCTCTTCGGTTAAAGAGCAAATCGAGTTTGGCAAGCAGGTATATTCCAGAACGTGTCTGGCTTGCCACCAGGCCAACGGAGAAGGTATTGCCGAAGCATTTCCGCCGCTGGCAAAATCTGATTACCTGAATGCTGACGTTAACAGGGCCATCGATATTGTATTGCATGGTAAATCAGGTAAGCTGGTGGTCAACGGCAAAGAGTACAACAGTGTAATGACCAAGCAGGTACTATCCGATGATGAAGTGGCTAATGTGCTTACTTATGTGTACAACAGTTGGGGCAATAGCGGAAAAGTAGTGTCTCCTGAGATGGTTAGAAGTGCAAGACATGTCAATTAAAATGAGTTTTTCAGGTGTTTTTTTATGGGTTGTGCTGCTCGCGTTCACTTTGAACGCGGGCGGCCAAAATATGCCCGGGCAGGTGCTGGTCAAAGGGGGAAGTTTTGTGCCAATTTACGGTTCCGAAGGCGTGGAGATAGTGGTGGAAGACTTTAAAATGGATAAATACCCGGTAACCAATGCTCAATACCTGACATTTGTAAAGGAAAATCCTCAGTGGAGAAAATCAGAAATAAAACGCCTTTTTGCTGATAAGAATTACCTTTCAGACTGGGACAGCGACTTGAGCTACGGAAGCCTTCTTCCCAAAAGTCCGGTTACAAACATCTCCTGGTTTGCTGCCAAAGCATATTGTGAAAGCAAAGGCCAACGCCTGCCTGCAATGGATGAGTGGGAGTATGCCGCTATGGCAGATGAGAAGCAGAAAGATGCCAGGGAAGACAGCCTCTATAACCAGTACATCCTGAGCTGGTACGAGGCTCCTAAGACTTTCTCCAATGAAATAGGACAGACGTTTAAAAACTACTGGGGGCTTTATGATATGCACGGCCTGGTATGGGAATGGACAATGGACTTTAATTCGGTGATGATCTCCGGGGAGTCAAGAGGAGATGTGGATCTTGACCGCAACCTGTTTTGTGCAGGTGGGGCCGTAGGAGCCACTGATCTGATGAACTATGCAGCTTTTATGAGATATGCCTTCAGAGGGAGCCTGAAAGCTAATTATGCGGTTAAAAACCTGGGGTTCAGGTGTGCCGAAAATGTAAAATCAACCACACAATGAGATATTTAGCCTTAATATTATTACTGATTGCAGGATGTGCCCAACCTCAGCCTGAGGTAGTGCAGGAGCCTGTTTCCGAAGAGTTGCCGGAACTTTCCGTATTTCATTTACCATCTACCTGGACTACTCAGAATGGTGAAGATATTCACTTAAAAGACCTCAGGGGCAATGTGCTGGTGATGGTCATGATCTATACTTCATGCCAGGCGGCCTGCCCTAGGCTGGTGGCTGATATGAGGAACATAGAATCAAAAGTGCAAAATGAAACTTCAAAGGATGTAAAATACATATTGGTAAGTATTGACCCTGAAACAGATACACCGGAAAGGCTCAAATCCTTTGCAAAAGAAAACAAAATGGATGGTGACCAATGGCTTTTCCTAAGGGGAAGCGAAGGGAGTACCAGGGAGTTTGCCGCTGTTCTGGCTGTAAAATACAAAAGGATATCACCCATGGACTTTAGCCACTCCAACATCATCAGCGTTTTCAACCAACAGGGCGAACTCGTACACCAACAGGAAGGTCTGGGCGTAGATAATAAAGAGACAGTGGCGGCTATTATTGAGCTGGCGAGGTGAGGTGGACTGGTAAACATGGTATGCAGTAATCGGTGATCGGGTAAAACGGGGTGTGTTAAAGGATCGGGATTTTGAGTATTTCTACGACACTACTATCCCCTTGAAGGGTGTTTTTAAACCAGTCAGCTCTAATCAGGGAAGTGCACCCAGTAACTAGTAACCAGCACCCAGCACCCAGCGTCAAACCACCTCGTCTCGATCCAGTGAGTAAACCTCCGTGCCGATTTTATCCAGCTTTTTGATCAACGCCTCGCTGCCTTTGTCTATCACCAGTTTTCTTTCCTTTTGGGAGATAGGCACCATCCATAGAAACTTAATACTGGAGTTTCGGAATTTGCCCAATTCTACTTTAGGGAGCACTTCCAGCTTATTGGTCAGCAATACACTGTTAAATTTTCCTGAATTTAAACCCTTAAAATTTATCGTGTGGCCCTCTCCAAAAAAGGTGATGTTGTCCCACGGCATGGAAGCCTGGCCGCTTATCCATTCAGCTATGCCCTGCAGGTCATCTTCCTTTAAGGTGGAGTTGAGCATTATACCCAATTCGATACGATTGTGTTCCAGCCTGTCATCTACATACATTTCTATAGAAGGCATGGGTATCAGGGAAAGGCCTACGGTGGCAAACACGGTTTTTGATGCTCCGTTTCTCAGGAATAGCCCTTTGGGAGGCCACTGGTTGCCATCAATGGCATAGTATTTATCGCTTTTGCCCAGCAGTTCCTCATATACCTCAAGTATCCTGGGTTGCTCGAGCCGGAAAGGGTTGAGCTCACTGCTCCAGGAAAACCAGCATGATATTGCCTGCTCGATCCGGCCGGGAAGTTCATTCCGATCGGTTATTTCCCAGGCCAGGTCACCATTGCCTTTGCAGTCCCTGGCATATCCGGGAAACCCTTCCAGGCCTGACCATGCCGGGATTATGGCCAGTATTTCATCTTTCAGGAATAGTGCGGCACCATCTCCCTCTTCCAGCCAGACGATGCTCAGGTCGGCGGCTTTTAGCTTTTCCTGACCATCCGGGAATTTACAGTATTGCTTAGGTAGCAGGGGAGGTATGCCTTTGTTTATGAGTTTGGTTTCTGGTTCGTCAGGTGCCTGGATTAAATTCCTTACCCAGCACGTTTTGATACCAAAGTTCGTATCTTCTGATCCCCACAAATAAAAATATACAACACGGTCGTCTTGCTCAACAATTGCCTTGATCGGGCATAGGGGAGATTCTTCCTCCAGCAGTACTTCGGGCTCCCGGGAAGCTTCCTTTGATGAGAAGATTTTTTTGAGAAAGCTCATAGTTAAGAGGTGGATTTGTATTTATTCGGATTGTTCATAGGCTTCAAGTTCTTTGGTCCAGGCGGTTGACATAAAATATGCATTGGCCTGTTCATTAAATATTCCATACATAGTAGAACTGTCAGGTGAGCTGATGGTTAGCCAGGCGCCACTGTTTACAGAAAGATCGTATTCCTTTGCATTTTGGACCAGCTTCCCGGTTACCCGGCAGGGCAGGTGATCGAACTGGTAATGCCATTGCGACCCGTTGATTTCTTTTGCTTCACCGATGATGACCCTGATTTGCTTTTCTGTCAGGTTCCACTCCTGGCATATGGTAGTGTCATTCATGGATGACGGGGCATTATTTTTCTTTACAAGGTTCTTTACTTTGTATTCCCTTTGCCTGTCAAAAAATGCGTTTCCCTTTGACTTACGCTTTAAGTATATCGTAGCACTGCTATAATTGGGTATAGCCATCTTTTTTGTGACATAGTCCTGGTGCGAAAAATATACAGTGACTTCATCGCATGAGCCGGAAATACCACTAAAAACAAACTCCCCGTACTTTTCCGTATACGTATGGTCAGTGGCATCCGGGTCAGTAGTGTCCGTTTTGCCAATGGCAACATTGCGTATAGGCATTTTTGAGGTCTCATCCAGTACAGTGCCGGAAATTTCATACCGGCAATCGCACCCGCCGAGGGCCAACACGACAAATAAACTCAAGATGCTATAAGGTTTCAAACTGATCAATATTGACTTTTAAAATAGCTTCTGACAAATAAGGTTATGCCAAAAACCGCCCACGTCTTTTGGGCTATGGTGTTTGGTATAATCTTATTTGCCGAAGCGTACAACTAATATATCACTTTGAATTCTACTCTCCTGTTTTTTCTTCGGCTTTCTTCGGTGTCGTTTTCAGCTACAGGATTATTTTCTCCGCCTGCTTTAACGGTTAACCTGTCACTGGCCACACCATGGTTTATCAGGTATTGACTCACAATATCAGCCCTGCTTCTGGACAGTTCATAGTTCGTCTTTTCAGGGCCAAGATCACAGGTATAGCCCGTTAACTCTATACTGAAATTGTCCTTGTTTCTAAGTATGGTAACTATCTTATCCAGAAACTCTTTTGAATCAGCCGTCAGTTCGTTCGAATTCAGCTCAAATTTTACAGTTTCTTCCAATACCTTTTTTTCCGCCGGGGTCAATTCAGGGCTGGCTGTTGCAGTGCCGTTAGTGCCCTCTGCTATTTCTTCGGTGGCAGTATCGTTTTCAGGTTCGGAGGTATCCTCTTGCAGCGGTTGTTCTTCTTCAACTTCCGGCTCGTCAGCTTCCTCTTCAACAGGCTCACTCACTTCCTCCTCGATCACTTCCTCTTCAATAACTTCCGGCTCTTCTTCCTCTTCCTCGATTACTTCGGGTTCTTTTTGGGCTGTTGAAGCTGCGGGTGGCGATATCTCCTGGGGTACATAAGCTTTGGTTTTGCGTTTCAGCCTGAATGAAATGGCCAATTCGAAGATCCCGTTCTGTCCGGCGCTCAGGTCATCCGCTACCGGGAGGTCATAGCTTACCCCCACGGTAAATTTGGGTTGCTCATAGGCTATTGAGAATACCCCCAGGTCATTGGTGTTGTACCAAAGGCCGAGGCTTATGCCCTTGGGGCCTTCTTCTGTGTTTTCCAGCTCATAGCCAAACCGTGATCCCAAATTAAAATAATTGTTGTCTGCCTGGTTTACCCATCTCATGGTTGGCATTACTGAAAACTTCATGCCCTGATAGATACGGTAGCCGGCAGTAGCTTTGAGGCTGAGGGGCAAATTATCATCTTCTACATCTGCAAAAGAAATGTTTGGTTCCGTAGCATTGAAAATAGAGGCCCCAATGAAAGCTTTTTCACGGCCGTCCCCGTCACTTATCTCGTAGTAGATACCTCCGCTCAGGGTAGGGTAGCCTTTACTTTGGTTCAGTACTGCATCTCCCGAGACTATTGTGGGGTCAAAAACACCACCGACAAACTGGTCATCCGTGGTGAAATCCCCATCTGTTTTTCTCTGGAAGTATCCTCCCTGTAATCCAAGACTCAAAGCCGAGTTGGCAGACATTTGAATGCTGTAGGCCACACCCAGCAGGCCGCCGTTGGTGCTTACAAAGTCAGAGGCCTGATCGTTAAGAAAGTTACCGGCTATTACTAACCGGTGGTTTCCGATGAAGACAGGGTAATAGCCCGAGATAGAAGAAGAACGGTAATTGTCACCTGCTTCAATGGCCTGGTTCCTGTAATTCAGCATCAGGCGCACATCTTTCACTGCCCCTATTTGTCCGGGGTTAGTGAAAAAAGGAGCATAATGATACATAGAGAAATTAGGTTCCTGCGCCTGGACTTCGACGCTGAGCATCAAGATCAAAACAAACAGGATGGAAATTTTTTTAAAGAATATCATAATTATAGGATTATCATTTCTTGTTTTACACTAATACTATCTGGCTAACCTGATGATGCCTGTATCTTTTCCATTGATCAAAATGGGTGATCCGTTGGAGAAGTTTCCTCTTACTACCCAAACATAGGCGCCCTGAGGCTGCTTGGTTCCTTCGTTGGTGCCATCCCATCCTGACTGGGAAAGCTCTGTATAGCTGGTTGACCTGTATACCATGTTGCCCTCCCGGTCAAAAATACTCAGTTCGATATCGGCAACGTCACCACCTCCGCGAAGTACAAAGCGGTCATTAGTCTGGTCATCGTTAGGGCTGAATAATGTAGGCAGGAACAGTTCGTTTGGTAAAACCTCGAAAGTCCTTGTGACATCTTTTGCAGGCTCATAAAAGTCATTACCCGCCTGACTTGCCGTGATGGAAACCGTACCGACACCCTCTATGATCACCGTGCCATTTGATAATGTAGCCACTCCTGTAGCAGGTTGTGTGGATATAGTAAATGTAACCGGCTCTCCGGAAGCTCCTCCGGTGGCCTGGAGCTGTATCGGCCCTTCACCCAAAGTCACGTTCGGGATGGGTTCGAAGGTTATCACCTGAGGCTGTTTGGCATCATTATCTGTGATGGTATAGGTATGTACCGTGTTGGCTCCGAGCGTGGCATTGGCCGGATTGCTCAAGGTTACCACTATGGTCTCATTTGCCTCCACAAGCTGGTCGTCTACTATGCCGGTGATGTCTATACTACCACTTTGGTCACCAGCGTTGATAGTCAATGTGCCGTTGGCCAAAGTGTAATCTGTTCCTCCGCCGGTAGCGGTGCCGCTTACTGCATAATCTACAGTCACATTTTGTGCGCTGATAACAGACAGCTCTACCTGAAGACTTGCACTGGCCGTAGCTTCACTGCCCGAGCTGCTTGTAGTGCTAAATTGAATGCTGGCAGCCATTTTATTAACATTATCTGTAGCAGGGGTTCCCACATTCCCGGCAGCATCGGTAAGGGTGACGCTAAGGGTAACCGTACCATCGGCAAGCCCACTCAGATCAATACCTGTTACCTGCTCACCGGCTGCTCCAACAGTACCTGAGCCAGTGACGTTTGTGCCGCCACCAGAGCTACTAAAGGTATAATTGTATGTAGTGCCTGTTTCGGCTCCTGCAAAAGTAAAGCTGACAGCATTTTGGTTTCCGGCATTAATATCTGCCTGATCGATAGTAACCGTATAGCCAGCGGGAGCAGTCTTGTCCAGATTAAGGACTAAGCTGTTATCAGTTTGCTGGTTATTTGCTGCATCTGTTGCCGTTATCGGAACCGCAATAGCGGCGCCTTCTATCATATTACCTGCGGCATCCACATCCGCAATGGTCACGCTGTAAGTGCCATCGCCATTGTCTGTCATAGCAGCCGTAGCGCTTAGTCCTGAATTGATTACCGACAGGTCAGCAGTCACTGTAAGGCCTGCTTCACCGAGGTCAGCCACAATAGTCAGGCTTTCCCCTGAGCGGTATGAGTTATCACCGCCATTATCATCCACTGAGATAAATACAGGTGCAGATGCATCTTTAGGTGCAGTGCTTGTAGCCGGAGAACCGGTGTTTCCTGCCGGGTCAGTCAGCGTGACGCTGAGCATAACTGTGCCATCTGCCAAACCACTTAAGTCAATTCCGGTGATCTGGTCGGTAGCTGTGGCAATGGTGCCTGAGCCTGTAACATCCGTTCCGCTGCCGGAGCTGCTGAACGTGTAGTTGTAAGTAGCTCCGACCTCTGCTGCGGAAAAAGTAAAGCTGGCTGCAGTTACGTTGCCGGAGTTTAAACTTGTTTGATCTATATCAACAGTATAGCCGGCTGGCGCTGTCTGATCGAGAACAGCAGAGTTGTCACTCACAACACTTCCCGTATTTCCTCCGGCGTCTGTTAATGAAACCTGCACAGTCAGTGTACCATCTGTAAGTGAGCTCACGTCGATAGTGACTACCTGATTACTACTGGTTACCGTCGTCGGGTTCGATACGGTCGCCGTGTTTCCATCCCCTGAGCTGCTCACTGTATTATTGATCGTTGTACCTATCTCTGCTCCTGATACTGTAAATGAAGCGGTGGTAGCTTCGGCTGCGTTGATCAGGGCATCGTCCCAGGTCACTGAATAGCCTGTCGGAGGCCCCGCATCTTTGGTTTCTGTAGCTGTGGCATCCGGGCCGGTATTTCCTGCATTATCAGTCAGGCTTATGGTAAGTGTGACCGTACCATCTGTAAGCCCGCTCAGGTCATACCCAGCGCCACTATTGTCAAATTGCTCTGAGGTGGCAGTTACTGTTTCCGTTCCTGTTACCGGTGTGCCACCTCCGTCGCTGGTGAAAGCATAGTTAAGCGTGGTACCTATTTCAAGGCCGGAAGCCGAGAATTCTATAATATTCTGATTGATCATATTGATAACTGTTTCTCCGAGAAGGTCTATGGAGACTGCATATCCTGAAGGGACTCCCGTGTCCTTGGTTATATTATCCGTTGCTGCAGCGCCGATGTTGCCTGCATTGTCAGTTAAAGTCACAGATAAAGTAAGCGTACCATCTCCCAGGCCACTAACATCTACTCCACTGACCTGTTCCGTTGCAGAAGCAACAGTACCTGACCCGGTAACATTGGTGCCGCCACCAGAGCTGCTGATGGTGTAGTTGTAGGTGGTGCCGGTTTCTGCTCCGGTAAAGGTAAAGCTTATAGCAGTACTGTTGGTGGCGTTGGCTGCAGCCTGATCAAAAGCTACCGAATATCCCGTGGGAGAGGTGGTGTCTTTTATTTCTGTATCTGTAGCCGGACTTCCGGTGTTGCCATTGGTGTCTGTTAGTGTGACGGACAGGGTAATGGTGCCATCGCCAAGTCCACTAAGATCTATGCCACTGATTTGGTCAGTTGCAGAGGCTACAGTACCTGATCCGGTAACATTGGTGCCGCCGCCGGAGCTGCTAAAGGTGTAATTATAGGTAGCACCGGTTTCTGCGCCTGCAAAAGTAAAGCTTACGGCTGTTTCATTGGTCGTGTTTATCGGACTTTGGTCGATAACTACCGAATAACCGGTAGGGGGTACAGTCTCCTTGATCTCAGTATCTGTGGCCGCGCTTCCAGTATTGCCATTAATATCTGTGAGTGTTACCGCTAAAGTTATGGTGCCATCACCCAGTCCGCTCAGATCAATTCCGGTAATCTGGTCAGTAGCTGTAGCAATGTTGCCTGACCCTGTAACATTCGCACCACCACCCGAACTACTGAACGTGTAGTTGTAGGTAGCGCCGGTTTCAGCTCCTGCAAAAGTGAAGCTCACTGCGGTTTCATTTCCTGAATTTATCGGACTTTGGTCAATGGTTACGGTGTATCCGGCCGGAGCAACAGTATCTTTGGTTTCTGTATCCGTAGCAGCACTTCCTGTATTGCCATTGGTATCTGTGAGCGTAACCGTTAAGGTAATGGTTCCATCACCCAGACCACTTAAGTCTATACCACTGATCTGGTCTGTAGCCGTGGCAATGGTACCTGATCCGGTGACGTTGGTGCCACCACCAGAGCTGCTGAATGTGTAGTTATAGGTAGCCCCGGCTTCAGCTCCGGCAAAAGTAAAGCTAACTGCAGCTTCGTTACCTGAATTTATCGGACTTTGGTCGATCGTTACCGTATAGCCGGAAGGTGCGGTGGTATCTTTGGTTTCAGTATCTGTAGCAGCACTTCCTGTATTACCATTAGTATCTGTCAGTGTTACGGCCAATGTAATGGTGCCGTCGCCTAATCCGCTCAGGTCAATGCCACTAATCTGGTCAGTAGCTGAGGCAACTGTGCCCGAACCTGTAACATTGGTCCCGCCGCCGGAGCTGCTGAATGTGTAGTTATATGTTGTTCCTACTTCAGCTCCTGCGAAGGTGAAGCTTACCGCAGTTTCATTGCCGTTATTGATCGGGCTTTGATCTATGGTAACCGAGTAACCCGATGGAGCTGCCGTATCTTTTGTTTTGGTATCTGTTGCAGCGGTTCCTGTGTTTCCATTGTTGTCGGTCAGGGTTACCGAGAGTGTAACGGTACCATCACCCAATCCGCTGAGGTCAATTCCACTAATCTGTTGGGTAGCGGAAGCAATAGTGCCTGAACCTGTAACATTGGTGCCACCTCCGGAACTGCTGAATGTGTAGTTGTAAGTGGTGCCTGCTTCAGCTCCTGCAAAAGTGAAGCTTACAGCCGTCTCGTTGGAGATAATAATGGCAGTTTGGTCAATGGATACAGAGTAGCCCGTGGGGACAGAGGTGTCCTTAGTTTCAGTATCTGTGGCAGGTGTTCCTGTATTTCCTCCATCGTCAGTGAGGGTAACGGAGAGTGTGATGGTACCATCACCCAAGCCGCTTAAGTCAATACCGGAAATTTGGTCTGTAGCCGTTGCTATGGAGCCCGACCCGGTAACATTGGCGCCACCACCCGTGCTGCTAAAGGTGTAGTTGTAGGTTGTGCCTGCTTCTGCGCCGGCAAAGGTGAAGCTCACATTGGCTTCATTGCCTGCATTGATCGGGCTTTGATCAATAGTGACAGAGTAGCCGGAGGGTACGGTAGTATCTTTGGTTTCAGTATCGGTAGCAGTACTTCCTGTATTCCCTGCCACATCGGTAAGGGTCGCAGAAAGCGTAATTGTACCATCACCGAGCCCACTGAGGTCAATACCAGAGATTTGCTGGTTAGCTGAACTGACGGCGCCTGATCCTGTTACATTGGTGCCACCGCCAGAACTGCTAAAGGTGTAGTTATAAGTAGCTCCAACTTCGGCTCCCGCAAAGGCAAAGCTCACAGCAGTCTCATTGCCTGAGTTGATCCCTGCCTGATCGATGGCAACAGAATAACCCGAGGGCGCATTAGTATCTTTAGTTTCAGTATCCGTGGCTGCTGTGCCCGTATTGCCAAACGTATCGGTAAGTGTTACAGAAAGTGTAATGGTTCCATCACCCAGTCCGCTGAGGTCAATACCAGAGATTTGCTGACCGGCTGAGCTCACGGTGCCTGAGCCCGTTACAGGAGTACCGCCTCCGCTGCTGCTAAAGGTATAGTTGTAAGTGGAGCCTACTTCCGCTGCTGTAAAGGTAAAGCTGACCGCTGTTTCGTTACTGGCATTGATTGGGCTTTGGTCTATGGCTACCGAGTATCCGGAAGGGGGGGCGGCATCTTCATCTATAATGGTTAAGGTTACCTGCTGAACTCCATCTTCAGTGGCATTGGTAGGGGGGAGCATGTCAATAATAACTGTTTCATTCCCTTCTTCAATACCATCAAATAATGATGTTACCCTTATACTGTCCCTGGGTTCTCCCGGGGTGATCGTAATAACCGATCCGGTGATTCCGTAATCAGTACCGCCGCCAACAGCCGTTCCGCCAAAGCTTAAGGGAATGCTGACGGTTACCCCGGCTACTGCACTGAGCTCACCGACAATATAGGCCTGTCCACCACTTTCATCAGTTATCGGGTTGTAAATAGACCTTAGCAGAAGGGTGGCAGTGGGTTGAGGGTCGTCATCGGTAATGGTGTATGTAACCTGTTGTGTGCCATCCTCGACACCTCCGGTAGGTACGCTGGAGATGTCTATCACTACAGTTTCATTGCCTTCAAAAAGGGCATCGTTAATATTCGTTAATGAAACAGTTCCGGTAGTTGCTCCGGCGGTTATAGTTATAGTAGTGCCACTGCTGGAGTAGTCCACACCATTTGTTGCAGTACCGCTAAATCCCAGGTTTACTGTTGTGTTAACGCCATAAGCATTAGAGAGTGTGGCAGTAACGGTTGTAGCAGAGGTTATTGCTTCTGACTTACTTGTCGGGCTTACTCCCAGCGTAACGGTAGGGACAGGACTTACATTTAAGGTAACGATGTAGTTTCCTGTACTGTTTTCTGTTCCATCGTTTACCTCAAACTGAAATGAGGTGTTGGTGGAGCCGTTTTGAATGTATTGCAGGTTGCCTGCGTCCAGATTAGCCTTACTTACCTGGTCGCTGACGGAGACTTCTTCACCACCGTCATAAACATCATCATTATCAGCATCTACATAAAGTGTTCCTGCGCCGGGCACAGATTCTATAAGTACGTGAGATAAAGGATCGCCGTCACCATCTGTGTAACCGAAATTCGAGGTTGAAAAGGTGTAGGTCAGATTTTCATATGGCCCATTGGCAGCCGTAAAACTTGAAGCTGTGGGGGGGGTATTGGGGGTACTAATTGTGAAAACCGGGTTAGAGCCTGGAAAATTTGATCCGCCAGGGGTAATGTCCTGCGTTACGGTTTCGCTTCCGTTCCAGTTGCTGCGGGTGCCTATGGAGGTCAATAATGAAGCCTTATCTCCGACGAGTGTTCCTGTATATACCAAGTTATCTTTATGGTAATCAGGAGGATTAATGCTGGTGGTAAGACCTACAGCCGTTGTGCCCAGAGTAAGGGCAGCGGGAAGCTGTGAGGTTGTTGCTGTGGGAGATCCTGAAGGTAGCCATTCTCCAGGTGTTACCGTTCCACCAACGTCTGTTGAAAAGTTGGCAAACCCAAATATCCAGGTAGAGGGCACGGATGTGGGACTCGCACCCTGGTATATGAACCAGTTATCCCCGCCAGATGCTACTGCTGAGCTGGAAAGCGTCCACCCTGTCGCAGACACTGTGCCATAGGTGGACAAGTCTCCACCGATAACAGGCGAGCCTGCCGGGCTCTCAATTGTGAAATTGAGCAATGTGCCTGCTACAATTGGACTTGTAGTAGTCCATGTTATGACTCCTTCAGTTCCATTAGTGAGATTTGCGAAGCCTGAGCCATCCCATCCATAGTCACCGATGTAGATGGTTTGGCCCGACGGAATATCGGCCAATGCCACAATAGCAAACTCATCAGGAACAACGTCAGAGTTTACGCCTACAATGGCTATGTCTCCGGCTGCGAGCTGGGCTTTCGCCTGATAACCAGCTATGGTCAATAATAAAACGAATAATATGCTTATCTTAATTTTCATAGACTTTTCCATTTCTCTACACTAAAATTTTGGGTTGTTTTGAACTTACAGCGTTCAGTCCTAGTTTCTCTCCTGATTTAAGCCCAAGGGCTGCCAGTTTGCCGCCAGTGAGTATGCACTCGGGTGTTTTAATAATGTTTAACCTCAAATACCTGTAATCCGAACATAGCACAAATACACCATTTTGCTGATCGGCATGCACAATACTTCCCGGACCCAGCAATGCTGAGTTGGATACATTGGCAGGGCTAACTTCCAGTATCCATATCATAGCTCCTCTGAAGTAGGTAATGGCCCCTCCGTAAACCGGGTTGGCCGCATTGACCAAAGCTTCAATCTGGTCTGAGGTCTGGTTTTGCCAATCTATGGTTAATTCCTGCTGTGTAGGGCGTTTGTATAAGTTTACAGGTGCCTGGCCGGTATCATCTGTTTTAGGCGTGGTTACTTTTTCAAACAGGCGCTCTATGGAGGAGGCTGCCAACTGGCTGAGCCTGGCTCCCAAAAGGCCATAGTTCTCACCGGGAAATATTGAAAGCTGCTCTCTCATTAATTCCGGGCCACCGTCTATCTTTTCATTCATTTGCTGATAAGAGAGTGTTGCCGTTCTTTCTCCATTCTTCAGTACCCAAAACAAGGGGTCGGCACCACCATATTCAGGAAATGCACCAAAATGCAGATTGACGATGCCATACTGAGGCACAGTAAATACTTGTTCAGGGATTTTATAAGGAAATGTCAGGCAAATGCCCAGTTCCGGGCTTAACTCCTCAAGCCATGTTGTAAAACTATCAGACTTCAACTCTTCCCTGGATACCCTTTGTAAGGGTACTTCTTTGGCCTCCGCAAATGCTTTAATGGTTATATTGGCCTCATGGTCAAAATCGGTCAGAACAATTCCTGCGAGCAGTTTTTGTTCTTCCAACCTGATCATCAGTGGTATGCTCCAATGGCTATTTGTAAATAAGATAACTCTCATTAATGGGTAGATTTATTTGCATTAAAAAAACATGTAAGGGTTTGTGTATGCATTCTTAGGATTGTATAATTCATCCATTTCTTCATGATGGCTGTATAAAGGGAAAGTGGCCACTTTCAATATTTCCTGATCATTTAAGCTTTTCCCTTTAAACACACTTATTGGGCTTTTCAAACTATGGTCGTCCGGATTGAAAAACGACCTGCCCAAAACCGTCTCCTGGTCAAAGTTTTTCCAGGTATTTATAATATTTTCATTGTCCAAGCCCGGGTCGGAAAGGTTTTTTAAGGCTTCATATACCAGTTGGCCTTGTTGATAGCCCAGTATACTGAAGATGTCTGGTTCTGCTTCAAAATATTCCCGGGTTGCCTGTCTGAGTTTATCCGTAAGGCTATTTTGCTCACCCCAATCAGGGAATGCCCAATATTTCAGGCTGCTGTTTTTCCCGTCATAAAAAGGGGTTGTGACCATCTCATTTATCTGGTCGCTGCTGAGTTCCATCACCTGTCTCAGCATGTTAGGGTGTAGCAGCAGGGCATAGAGATGGTCATTGCCTGAGATTGGCTTCTGGTTAAGCTCAGCTTTTAGTTCTTCTTGATTTTCTGCTTTAAGTATCACTTCCTCATGAATTGATCTGCCTTTGGATTTGACGCCCAGCCTGAAAGCTTTAAGCGGGTCATACCCACAGTCGTAGAAAGAAGTTATAATATTAATGGGCTTGTCAAGGTTCTCAGCAATATATTGCCCGAGAAGGAAGTAGGATTGCCAAAATTGCAAGGTGTTGAAATAGAGGTTTTTGCTAACCTTTGCAGAGGATATTGCCGATTCGCCCAACCCCGAAAAAAGGGTGGGCTTATCCGCCATATTGGTCATTTTGGCTACCTCAAGCCCTATCATAGGTTCGAGCAGGCCTGTTATGGCTACTACCTGGTCCTGGACCATCAGTTTATGGGCCTTTTCTACGGATATACTTTCGGTACCTATACCCACATCTTCAACAACAAGTTCTGCCCTGCCTCTTTCAAAGTAGTTTTCATTAATGGTAAAGTACAGTTTCATACCATTGAGAAAATTCAATGCTGCTTTTGGATACTGCCGGGACTGAGGTAAGAGTATCCCTACTTTCAAAACCTGCTGATCACTTTTCTTAATTAACATATAAGACTCCGCCTTAAAAAATGAAAGTATTGATGAATTCAGGCCATGGCTTTATCAAAAGCACATGGCCCGAAACGCTTAAACTGTTAATTGCGTGATGGATAGATTCCATACAGGCAAATAATAGGGGTAACTACCAGGAATGGTTGTTGGTTCTCGTGGGCTAAGCTGCCACCCTGATTAAATACCGTAGTAGTTGCACTTCCTGAAATGCTTGATGTAATAGGGGTGCCGGTATTTGCATATAAGTTAATTTGATCACCATTTACATCAGTAGCCACGCCGGGGTAAGTTCCCTGGGCTGGAGTGCCGGTATGGCCTGCCCCTGTTGAGGCTATTTGGAGTTGTGCCGAGCCTAGCGTAGTCTGCGCCGCATGGTTGTGCGCCGGCATGTTAGCAGTAGTAAGTGTTACTTCTTCGGAGCCGCTCCTTTGGCCATTACTTCTGGGAGTAAGGCCGGGTCCATTTCCCGCGCCTACAGCTACTCTTCCGCGCAGGTCTGGCAGGGCAAAAGTAGTTCTTCCGTCCCCGCCGTAGAGGGTGCCGATTAATGAGAATACAGCCGTATAACTCGATATTGACAATAACTGGCCGCTACATGATGCCCAATTTCTCGGGACCCATGTCGGAGCCCAGTATCTTATTTCTGATAAATATCCTTCCATATTAAGATCGTTATTTGATGGCCGGATTGCCCTTCAGGTTTTAGCGTTATATGACAGGCTTTCCGGCTTGTTTAAAATTTAAGGTTTAAGGCATTAATTTCTTGAGGGGAAAATACCCTGATAGCAAATAATTGGTGTTATGCATTCCCAGGGCTGCATATTTTGGTGAGACTGACTGCCTCCTGTTAAACCAATGGTGGTAGTTGCATTGCCACTAACGGGAGAAACAATGGGGCTCCCTGAATTGGTATAAAGGTTAATGGCATCTCCATTAACATCTGTTGCCGATCCCGGATGGCTGCCGGCAGTTGGAGTTCCGGTACTTCCGGGACCTGTACTAGCTATTTGTGCCGAAGCTGACCCTAGTGTAGTATTCGCCGAGTGATTGTGGGTGGGGGTTTCCAGTATGTTAAGCGTAACAGTTTCTGCTCCTCCCATTTGTCCATTTACCCTCATAGAAAGACCGGGGCCGTGTCCGGAACCTACCGCAACCCGTCCTCTAAGGTCAGGTACTGCAAAGGTGGTTCTGCCATCTCCGCCATAGATTGTGCCTATCAGCGAAAAGAAAGCAGTGAATTGGGAAATAGCTAATAATCTTCCGTCACAGGGAAACCAGCTTCTGGGAGCCCAATTAGGCCCGAAATAGCGAATCTCAGAAATAGTACCTTCCATAGTTTTTGTTTTTAGTTGAAATTATGTTAAAAATTGATCTTATTAATTTTTTATTTTAATTTGATATTAAAATCAATATAAAATGAATAAAGTGAATTCTCATTATGAAACTGTCAAGAAAATCATTCTTCACGACCTTGAAACCTGGGCTCCCAATAAACCATTGCTGGATGGTATCTGTGAGTCTTGGGCAGGTAATCCGTTGGTTTATGACAGGTCTTTGATAAGCTATAAAGGAAGTGAGCCGGTTTATGATATTTGGAAAA
>NZ_SMLW01000503.1 GCF_009711405.1 Fulvivirga kasyanovii
AAGAATTTTTGTCGGCTTGATTTGTTTTATGATCCTCTTCGCAGGTGTAGACTCTGTTTATGGGCAGCTTAATAGGAAGCAGATAAGGAAAAATAATAAGAGGATCTCAAACTTCAGAGGTAAAAAAACATGGTTCGGCAAGGAGAAGCGTTACAACTACGTGGGAGTCTCTGTAAACGCGTTTAATTATTTTGGTGATTTAGCTCCCCTTTCTAATCGCGCAAGTACAGATATAGCCTTCACACGGCCTGGGATCGGCGTTTTCTGGGGACATAGATTCGGTCCCTTCTATACACTTAGGGCTTCATTTACTTATGGTACCATTCGCGGAGACGATTTTGAATCGGCAGACCCTAATGACGATGATGCCAAGTTCAGGTATGTGAGAAATTTACATTTCCGCAACAGAATAAAAGAACTAACCGTAGTGGCCATGTTTGACCTCTTCAAAAATGAGTCGTCATACATAAGCAGGGTGCAGTGGACACCATATGTTTACGGTGGTCTTACCGTATTTCATCACAACCCTCAGGCTTTCGTGCCCGAAGATAGCGGTTTGCCGGAAGCAGGTACGTGGGTTGATCTGGAGCCTTTAGGCACTGAAGGTCAGTATGCAGACTTAGATCCTACTGCCGTCAATGCCGGAATAGAGCCCTACAGTAAATTTCAATTTGCCATTCCTTTGGGTATAGGTATCAGGTATAGGTTGAATCAGGTACTGGATTTGTCTTTTGAGACAGGTGTAAGATATACTTTTACAGATTACCTTGACGACGTTAGTCAGAACTATGTGGATCCGGGAGTGTTTGGTGATGACGAGTTAGCAAGGTTAATGTCCGATCTTTCTTATTATCCTACAGCACCTGTTTCAGGGAGTGAAAGAGAGTTGGATAACCCTAACATTCAGGAAATCTATGGCAATACGGATACATTTGTTGGGGTAGATGGAAATACATATACGCGAATAAGTGGTTACGGGCAAGAACAGAGAGATAATGTTCGGGGTAACAAAAATGAAAACGACCTTTATTTCGTTACGTCTATTAAAGTAGCTTTTATTATTGGGGCAACTTTCAGAAGAGCGAAATTCAGATAATATGAAAAACAGTATTTTAAATATTTCAGGGAAAGTATTTCTATACTTTCCCGTTTTTGTGTTTATATGGCTTACCGGTTTAAGTACCGCCGTGGCTCAGGAGACAGAGATAGGTTTCGGCTTAGGAGGTTTTAAGTACTCAGGAGATCTTTCCAGAGGTATAAACATTAAGTCAATCAAACCAGCGGGTACGGTTTTTTTCAGGTCTAACATAAGTAAAGCTGTAAGCTTCCGGATTGCAGCTACCGGGGGTAAGCTGGCAGGCAGTGATGAAAGAACACCCATTGACCCTTTTGCTGTAAACAGAGACCATAGTTTTGATATATTTCTGTTTGAGGCCTCTACTGTTTTTGAATACCACTTTTTGAAGTGGAGAGATGAATCTACTCTCATTCGCTGGACCCCTTATTTCTTTGGAGGATTTGCCATTTTCGGTATTTCAGGGGAATCTGAAAAACCGGCAGAGTATAGCAACGTGCAGCCTGCATTGCCGTTTGGTTTTGGCTTTAAATATATACTTAATCCAAAATGGTATCTGGGTGCTGAATTTGGTGCCAGAAAAACATTTTTTGACTATCTGGATAATGTAAGCAGCGGAGATGGGACTATAAAAGACTATCAATACGGGAATAAGTTCGATAACGATTTATACTATTTTATGGGCCTAAGTCTTACATATTCTTTTTATACCATACCTTGTCCTACCAGTCCATACAAGAAAAATTACCGGAGAAGGTAAAAAGGGGACTTAAAATAAGCATTTTTACATAAATCGGGTTAATTTTGCATCCCTGTGTCTATATCTAATGAAAATATTATAATGGATTCATTGCCAAATCACATTGCTATCATTATGGATGGTAACGGGCGATGGGCAAAGAACAAAGGTGCCGCCAGAATTTTCGGCCATAAGAACGCTATTAAGGCAGTTCGTGAGGTTACAGAAGGCAGTGCCGAACTTGGAATTAAGTATTTGACCCTCTATGCATTCTCCACTGAAAACTGGGGCCGCCCGGTAGAAGAAGTGACTGGTCTCATGCAGTTGCTTGTATCCACAATTAAAAAGGAACTAAAGACGTTACAGAAGAATGATGTAAGGCTGACAACGATTGGTGATATAGATACACTTCCTAAGGGATGTAGAAAGGAGTTGGCTGAGGCCATGGAGAACACCAGGAACAATAAAGGGCTTACCCTCGTACTAGCATTAAGTTATAGTGGCCGTTGGGAAATATTAGAAGCAGTTAAGCGTTTGGCAAATGATGTAAAATCGGGAAAGGTGGATGTGAAGGATATTGACAACCCGGTTTTTGAATCTTATTTAGGTACCCATGGTATCCCTGACCCAGAGCTGTTGATCAGGACTAGTGGAGAAATGCGTATCAGCAACTTTTTGTTATGGCAAATAGCATATACGGAAATATATTTTACTACAAAGTTATGGCCCGATTTCAGGAAAGAAGACCTGCATGAGGCGATTATTTCATATCAAAAGAGAGAAAGAAGGTTTGGTCGAATTAGTGAACAAGTGAAATCCTGATTAATGAAAAGAATATCTGTATTTTTAATTTTTTGTTTTTTTATTGCCACCTCTCTGAATGCCCAGTTCAGAAAACGCGGTACTGCCCAGGATGACAGTGGTTTGAACTATTCTAATCCGCAGGAATATGTGATTGCAGGAATCGAAGTTACCGGGCTAAAGGTACTGGATAAAAATGCACTTATTTCACTTTCCGGTCTCAAGGTAGGGGATAAGATTAAAGTGCCTGGCGATGATATCAGTGGAGCGATCCGCAAGCTTTGGAAGCATGGGCTGGTAGGTAATGTTACCATTACCATTGATAGAATAGAGGGAGACCAGGTTTACCTGAATATTGAGCTCTCCGAAAGGCCAAGGCTTACAGGTTTCACCTTTGAAGGAGTAAAGAAAGGCCGGGAGTCAGAACTCCGGGAAGACCTTAACCTGATCCGTGGCAGGATACTCTCCGATGCCATCATCAGAAATACCGAATTGACCGTGAAAAACCACTACGTTAATAAAGGATTCCTAAATGCAGATGTTAAAGTTATACAGCAGGAGGATACTGTTAACAGGGACGGGGTAAAGCTTAAGATTGTAGTAAATCCTAAATCCAAGGTTAAAATCAATAAAATCAACATTATCGGTAATGATGAGTTTTCTGATAACCGGATAAAGAAGAAAATGAAGTCTACCCATGAAAAAGTCAGGTTCTCCCTGTTTAAAAGAGCTGCCGAGCTCGTTATGGGTGTTAATCCTTCCAATGTAAAGAGCTTCGTTGATTCTTCTTATGATGTTTCAGGAGAAGAACTCAAGGAGTTTATAAATGATAATATTAAGCTCAACTTCTTTAATTCATCCAAGTTCATCAAATCAGATTATGAGATTGATAAAGACGCTATAATAGCTTTCTATAATTCAAAAGGCTACAGGGATGCTGAGATTATTTCGGATTCTATTTATCGACATGATGATAACTCCATCAATATTGATATTAAAGTAAACGAGGGACGTAAGTATTACTTTGGAGATATCATATGGACAGGAAATTTTGTCCATACCAGTGCAACATTGGATAAAATCCTCGCTATTGAAAAAGGAGATGTTTATAACAAAGAACTTATTGACCAAAAGCTGACCTTCAACCCTAAAGGACCAGATATTAGTGGTCTATATATGGATGATGGATACTTATTCTTCCGGGTTACACCGGTGGAAGTTGCCGTAAACGGAGATTCCATAGATGTGGAAATGAGGATCTACGAAGGAGAGCAGGCTACCATTAAAGATATTATTATTTCGGGTAATGACCGCACCAGGGATCATGTGATCCGTAGAGAGCTTTATACCATACCTGGTCAAAAGTTTAGCAGAACAGACATTATAAGAACGCAGCAGCGTTTAGCTCAAATGGGATATTTTGACCCTGAGCAGATCTCACCTACACCGTTACCTAATCCTGCAGATGGTACAGTAGATATTGAATGGAAGCTTGTGGAAAAATCAAGCGACCAGATTGAACTATCCGGTGGTTGGGGCGGCCAGTTGGGCTTTGTGGGTACGTTAGGCCTTGTGCTTAATAACTTCTCATTACGCAACATGCTTAAAGGTAGGTTTACGCCAATACCTGTTGGTGACGGACAAAGATTGTCAATGCGTGTTCAGGCAACAGGACGTCAGTATCAAAGCTACTCGTTCTCATTTACCGAACCCTGGTTAGGAGGTAAGAAACCTAATTCACTTTCTGTGAGTCTCAATTACTCCATTCAAAGACAAAGGGTTGCAGAAGATAGGGATGGTGATCCAACAAACGGTAATGAATACTTCCCTTCCTATGGTGACTTCAATGCTTCATTAAGTGTTAAAGGTGTAACCGTAGGGCTTGGCCGCAGACTGGAATGGCCAGATAACTACTTTACTTTGACCAACTCACTTTCTTACCTGGTTTATTCTTTAGATAACTATGGAACAAGAGGATTGGGATTTGATGATGGTAATGCCAATAGCATAGCATTTAACACTACGTTGGCCAGGAATAGTATAGACAATCCAATGTATCCTACAAGTGGATCGAGTATATCCCTGAGTGCTACATTCACTCCCCCCTACTCACTATGGAGGGATCTTGACTATGACAATGTTTCGGCGGCTGAGAAGTATAAGTGGATTGAGTATCACAAATGGATGTTTGATGCCCAGTACTATCTTAATCCGGTAGGCAAACTTGTACTAGAGGCTAAAGCTAACTTCGGATATATTGGCTCTTATTCCACCGAAGCTGGTGTCGGACCTTTCGAACGTTTTTATGTTGGTGGTGATGGTTTAGCCGGGCAGAACTTCTTATTGGGTACAGAGGTTATTGGACTGAGGGGATATGAGAATAACAGAATTACACCTCCTTACAATGACACTGATGTTAATGCGATCAGAGGTGGTATTGTATATAATAAATTCTCTATGGAACTTAGGTATCCTGTTACAACCGGACAGGCGGCGACTATATACGGGTTCGTCTTTGCAGAGGCAGGAAACAATTTTGGCTCGTATGAAGAGTTTAATCCTTTTGAGAATTACAGGTCTGCCGGGTTTGGAGCGAGGATCTTTATGCCTGCTTTCGGGTTGATTGGTGTTAACTGGGGATATGGTTTTGATACCCTCCCTGGAGCGACAGAGAGAAGTGGGCCACAGTTCCATTTTACTATAGGTCAACAAATACGATAAAGTATGAAAAAGATATTGGTTTTTTTTCTGGCACTATTTTCGATTGTTCATGTTTATGGACAGAAATTCGGTTATGTTGATACTGACTACGTGCTAAACAAGATGCCGGAATACAAGGAGGCTCAGCAGGAAATTGATAAGCTTTCGAAGGGCTGGCAAGAGGAGATAAAAGAGATGTCAGGAAAAATAGAATCAATGTATAATGAGTTGCAGGCCGAGGAGGTACTGCTAACCGCTGAAATGAAAAAGGATCGTTTGGCGGAGATCAAGAAAAGAGAGGATGACCTAAAGGCCTATCAAAAAAAGATATTTGGTTTTGAAGGACTCTTTTTCCTGAAAAAGAAAGAACTGGTGAAGCCGGTGCAGGATAAAGTTTTTGATGCCATTGAAAAAGTATGCAAAGACCAGCGTTTGGCTATTATGTTTGACAAGGCAGGAGACCTTGTGATGATTTATACGGATCCCAGGCACGACTATACAGATTATGTGCTGGAGGAATTAGGTCTTGGCGACCCGAATGATGTAATTAAGTAAAATGTTTAATTAATAAATACCATGAGAAACAAATTATTATTAACGGTAATAGCACTTACTTTTTTTGGTCTGGCTGCTGTTCAGGCACAATCTGCATTAAAAATCGCTTATGCTGATGTAGATTATATCTTAAGCCAGATGCCTGAGGCAAAGCAAGTGGAGTCTGAACTTAAGGCTCATAACACCCAGTTGCAGAACCAATTGCAGGCTAAATACCAGGAATACCAACAAAAGCTGCAAGCCTACCAACAAGGTGCTGCTACCATGGTTGATGCTATCAGACAAGAAAAAGAAACTGAACTGGCACAACTTGAACAAAGAATTCAAAAATTCCAGCAAGATGCTCAAAGCTCTATGCAAAAAAAATCTACTGACTTGATGCAGCCACTTTACACTAAAGTTGGTAACAATATCGAAGCAGTAGCAAAGGAAAATGGATATGCTTATGTGCTTAACGGACAAGTGGGAGGAATAGATGTTGTTCTTTATGCAGATGAAAAATATGATATCAGTGATCTTGTACTAAAGAAAATGGGAATTACCCCATCTTCAAACTAATTCATAAATACTATTACACTAAAGCCCTTCTAAATTGGAAGGGCTTTTTTATTTTAGAGGCATGCAAAAACAACCTGAATTATTAAGCAAAGGAGATAAAGTAGGTATCATAGCCCCGTCAAGAGTGATAACGGAAGAGCAAATGGCAAAGGCTTTTGAGGTCTTTGATGAATGGGAGCTGGAGGTAATAAAGGGAGAGTCTTTGTTTGCTAAAGAAGGTTATTTTGCTGGGACTGATAGTCAAAGAAGGGCTGATTTGCAGCGAATGATTGATGACCCGGAGATCAAGGCCATATTTTGCGCCAGAGGAGGCTATGGTATGACGCGTATTATTGATCAGATCGATCTTACCAATTTTATTAAAAGGCCCAAGTGGGTGATAGGGTTCAGCGATATTACCGCTTTACATCTGGCGTTGAACCGCAAGGGAATAGAAAGTGTACACGGGCTGATGCCGGTACAATATGATTATATGGGCGTGGAGGAATCACTGGCTTCCTTAAGACAGCTTTTATTTGAAGGTACCGTGAGGTACGAGGTGGCTTCTGATGCTAACAACAGACATGGGGAATGTACGGCTGAAGTTGTTGGCGGCAACCTTTCTTTGGTTGCAGAGAGTCTGGGTACATCCACTGAAATTGATGCAGCAGGTAAAATACTTATACTTGAAGAGATTGATGAGTACCTGTATAAAATTGATCGTATGTTTATGCAGTTGCGTAGGTCAGGGAAGCTGGAAAGCCTGGCAGGCGTAATCATCGGGGATTTCTCTCAGATGAAAGACACTCAAATACCGTTCGGTAAATCTGTATTTGACCTGATAGCGGCACACTTTGAAGGGTTAGAAATACCGATAGCCTATAATTTTCCTGTTGGCCACGAAGCCAGGAACCTGGCGATACCCATTGGTAGAAAAATGAAGCTTGAAGTCCTGAAAGATGTGGTGAGGCTCAGTGATGCTGTTTAACTCGAATGAAGAGGAAAATTCCGCCTGATCCGCTAACTCTGCCCTGTCAGGGCCTCAGTGATCAGGTTTTTACTGTTTTCGGAGAGATTCAGCTCCATCGCCAGCTCCTTTCCTTTGGCAGACATTTTATTCCAGGTTTTTCTGAGGATATCCAATACTTTTTCGGTAGGATGCTGAGAGGCAAAATCTTCGAAATAGTATTGTAGAAATACAAGGCATACTACATCTTCCAGTTTTTTGGTAGACTCATCTGTTTTCAATTTCTTTTTGATAACCATATCCGCTACCTGTTCAATATCCTGTTCGCTATAATTGTGGCTTTGCATGATCTCCCTTAGCAGTGACCCATGCATAAGTTTAAGTTGGGTGCGCCAGGTCAGGTAGCCTTTTCGGTCCATAGGATAATCACTGCGGGGTATGATCCACCTTTTTATATGCTGTCCGTGTGCGGCTATTTTTAACAGTTCATCCGCATCTTTATCGTATACCTCAAGCATCTGACTCATGCGCAGGCTATATAAATATTCTTTAGGAAATTCCTCCCCTTTATACATTTCTATTCTGGGGTCTTGCCGGTTAATGTTATCTATGGCTGATATTACTTCTATAAATCTGGTCATGGCTTCGTCTCTTTGTGCAATTCCGGGATGAGGCTTATACTTTTGTCCTTTGCTGTCTTAAGTGCTGCTACCTGCCCTATAATAATAACAGCAGGAGACTTTATTTGCAAATCTTCTACTTTCCTTGCTATATTACTCAAATTTCCGAAAACCTCTTGCTGGTTCTCATGTGTACCGTTCTGTATGATCCCTACAGGTTCATATTCATCTCTGTAATAACTGAAAAGTTCAGTAATTAACTTTAGGTTTTTCATCCCCATAAGTATAACTACTGTAGCTGACGACTGTGCTGCATAAGCCATATCTTTGGAAAAGGAACCATTGGTTGTGGTGCCTGTAACCACCCAAAAGCTTTCATTTATACCTCTTTTGGTAAGGGGGATGTGGTTGATCGCAGGCACTGCCAGGGAGCTGCTTATGCCAGGGATTACTTCGACTTCAATACCATTTTGCTCGGCGTGTTCCAGTTCTTCATGCCCACGGCCAAATACGAACGGGTCGCCACCCTTCAGGCGTACAACATTGTTGTACCGCAGCGCGTAATCGACGATCATGGCATTGATATAGATCTGTTGGTATTGATGCAGGCCAGCTTTTTTTCCTACGTAGATTTTAATACAGTCTTTCTTGCAATAGTCAAGCAATGAATTGTTGGCCAATGCATCATATAGTACCACATCGGCCTTTTGAAGGGCCTTTATACCCTTTAAAGTTATTAATTCTGCATCCCCCGGCCCGGCTCCAACTAAAATTAATTTTCCCATAGATAATCCGTTTTACGTAGTGTTTAATAGTTTGAAAATAAAAGTACGTAGTTTGTCTTGTTTTTAAAAGTATAATTTACGTATTTTTACGTAATTATTTATCGATCGGATCTTGGATTATTTTACTTGAGTCTTCTGTCGACCTGTGAAATAGAAGTTTTGGGATCCATCTAACCTTAAAATCCAAAGCCAGATGAAAAAGGTAGTTGTAATAGGAAATGGAATGGTAGGCTATAAGTTTTGCGAAAAGCTTCGAGAGAAAGCCACACCTTCGGAAATAGAAATAACAGTATTTGGGGAGGAGCACATTCCTGCCTATGACCGGGTTCACCTAAGTGAGTACTTTGCTGAGAAATCGGCAGATAGCCTGGTCATGGCCGGTATGGACTGGTATAAAGCTAATGAGATTGATCTGCGTATTGGAGAGCTGGTCACATCTATTGACAGACAGGCAAAAATTGTGCGCACTATGCACGGGCAGGAAGCCAGTTATGATATTTTGGTAATAGCCACTGGTTCAAGCGCTATGATCCCTCCTATCCAGGGAGTAGACAAAAGCGGTGTGTTTGTGTATAGAACAATTGAGGATCTTGAGAATATCATTAGCTACGGTGCGAGAATAAAAAAGGCCTCTGTACTGGGGGGAGGCTTACTTGGGCTGGAAGCCGCAAAAGCATTGATTGACATGGGGCTGGAGGCTGATGTTATCGAGTTTGCCCCAAGGCTGATGCCAAGGCAGCTAGACGATCAGGGGGCTCAGATGCTGAGCGAAAAACTTCAGGCTTTGGGTATAGGTATCCACCTCAGTAAAAGTACTAGTGTTATTAAAGGCAATGGTAAAATTGATGCTTTGGAGTTTTCGGATGGAAGTATTCTGGAGACCGACATGCTGGTAATTTCATGTGGTATTGTGCCACGTGATGAACTGGGCAGAAAAGCAGGCCTGGAAGTGGGGCCACGAGGAGGATTGGTAGTGAATGACCAGATGCAAACCAGCGATCCGGATATCTATGCCATCGGTGAAGTGGCCTTACACAATAACCAAATCTATGGGCTGGTGGCTCCCGGATATAATATGGCAGAAGTGGTAGTCAACCAACTGACCGGTGACGGAGTAAGCAAGTTTGCAGGTAACGATATGTCCACTAAACTAAAGTTAATCGGCATCGATGTGGCCAGTTTCGGAGATGCTTTTGGGGAGCGAACGGCATGTTTGCCGATCATTTATGAGAACAAAAGTGGTGGTTGCTACAAAAGGATCAATATTTCTTCTGATGGTAAAAAGCTATTGGGGGGCATTTTAGTGGGCGACACCAGTGATTATAACATGCTTTGTCAGGTAATGCAAAACGGCATGGCTTTGCCACCTCAAGCGGAGGATCTGATACTGGGAAGCCGGGGCGGAGATTCTCCGGGGGGCGCCATTGCAGATTTACCAGACGAGGCTCAGATATGCTCATGCGAGAATGTGGCAAAAGGAGCAATAGTTAATGCAGTTAAAGAACAAGGGCTCGAAGATTTAGGTCAGGTGCGCGCATGTACCAAAGCAGGCACAGGTTGTGGGGCATGCTCTCCCATGGTGGCTGACATTTTTAATGAAACCTTGAAATCCATGGGTAAAACCGTGAGAAAGGTCCTTTGTGAGCATTTCGACTATACCCGGCAGGAACTGTTCGATCTGATAAAAGTGAACGGTGTAAAGGAATATGATGAATTGCTCGACCGGTTTGGAAACGGGGACGGGTGCGAAACCTGCAAACCTGCAGTGGCTTCCATGTTTGCCAGTATCTGGAATGACCTGATCACCAAGCAGGAGGTGATCCAGGATACCAATGATAAATTCTTAGCCAATATTCAAAAAGGAGGCTCCTACTCTGTTATACCCAGGGTGCCCGGTGGTGAGATTACCCCGGAAAAGCTTGTAGTATTAGGGCAGGTGGCTAAAAAATATGATCTGTATGTCAAAATTACGGGAGGCCAGCGTATCGATCTTTTAGGTGCCGGAATTGAACAGTTACCGGCTATCTGGGAGGAGTTGATAGAAGCGGGTTTTGAAAGTGGACATGCCTACGGAAAGGCGTTAAGAACGGTAAAAAGCTGTGTGGGTTCGGCCTGGTGCCGGTATGGCCTGCATGATTCCGTTTCTTTTGCCATAGAAGTAGAAAACAGATACAAAGGACTTAGGGCTCCGCACAAAATAAAGGGCGCAGTTTCCGGTTGTCGCCGGGAATGTGCGGAGGCCCAAAGTAAAGATTTCGGGATCATAGCTACCGAAAAAGGATGGAACTTATATGTATGCGGCAATGGGGGTGCCAACCCTCAGCATGCCAAATTGCTGGCAACGGATATTGATTCCGAATCATGCATCCGCTATCTGGACCGTTTCCTCATGTTCTATATTAAAACGGCAGAGCCATTGAACAGAACATCCACCTGGTTGAATAAAATGGAAGGTGGGCTGGACTACCTGAGGGACGTAGTGATCAATGACTCCCTGGGCATTGGCAAGCAGCTTGAGGAAGAGATGGAATTGATGGTAAATACTTATAAATGTGAATGGAAGGAAGTGGTGAACGATCCGGTGCACAGATCCAAATTTCGTCATTTCATTAATTCTGACATGCCCGATCCTTCTCAGAAATTCGGATTGCTTCGAGGACAGAAAATACCCGTCACCGAACAGAAATAATTTACTCACTAATATAGAAGCGGAAATTATGATTGATACACTTGAACTATACAAGACGGTTGAATACTCCAAGGTGAAAATATGGTTTCAGGCAGGCCATGTTGAAAATTTCCCCATAAACGGCGGTGCCTGCATTAGCTATGGCAGTTTGCAGATTGCGGTATATAACTTTGCCAGAAGAAACGAATGGTATGCTACGCAAAACCTGTGCCCGCATAAGATGCAGATGATTTTATCAAGAGGTATGATCGGTTCGGAAGGAGAGACGCCTAAAGTGGCATGTCCGTACCATAAAAAAACTTTCTCTTTGAAGACAGGTGAAAATCTGAATGGTACAGAGTGCAACCTGGCTACCTATCCTGTAAAAGTAGAAAACGGCTATGTCTACGTAGGCTTTGAAGAATAAAAACAATACTACGACCTACGTAGATTTTAAGTATATCTTCGTAAATTTTGCATAAATTTCACCGATTTGAATATAGTGTTTAATGGATTTCCGGTGAATACCCCTCTATGATGGTTAAGCAAAATAAATTTGATAAGCTGGGTTGGTTCTATCTCATTGCACTTTCATGCATTGCTCTGAGTATTATAGTGAGTCAGTTTTTTATTCAAAGTTATATAGATAAGCAGCAGGATGATTCTCGAATAGTGAATGTGGCCGGCCGGCAGAGGATGCTTAGCCAGAAGATCTCTAAAATCGTGCTTCAGGTTAAAAATCAGCATGATCCGGAACAGCTTAAGCGGCACTTGAGTGACCTTGAAGCTACTCTTGACCTATGGGTTGATTCACACCTTGGGCTACTCTCTGGAAATGAAGGTATGGGGCTGACGGGAGATAATTCAGACAAAGTTATTGAAATGTTCAGGGAGATTGAGCCTCATTATGGTGCCATTGTGGGAAGTACACGTGAGATCATCAATGTCATACAATCGAGTGACAGCTTACCTGATAATATCCTCGAGCCACACATCAAAAACATACTTCTTCACGAAGGGCCTTTTCTGGAGGGTATGGATAATATCGTTTTTCAGTATGATCGGGAAGCCCAGGCAAAAGTAGCCAGACTCAGTAAGGTAGAAATTATACTGCTAATAGTATCGTTGACCATTATTTTGGTAGAATTGGTATTTATATTCAGACCTATAGCACGAAATGTGCGCCAAACCGTGGCGGAGCTTGTGGCCTCTGAAGAAAAGTCCATAAAAATGGCCAGTGAGATGAGCCGCGTTTATGAGGAGCTGGTCAAGTCATATCAGGAACTTGAAGCCGTAAACCTGAAGCCGGATGTGCCCTCACTATATGCCACTATGGATAAGCAGGGGACATTTAATTTTTTCAGCCCGATCTTTAAAAGATTATTGGAATACGATGATACTCCTGATGAAATCAAATCATTGCTTCTCAATAATGGCTATAGCAAGAGTTTTGTGGCAGGCCTGCTGAGTATTGTCAATGAGGGACAGACATGGAGCGGTGAGATCAAATTAATGAATGGCTCGGGTGATTTTTGCTGGCTGGAGTTGTATATCATTCCGGCCAGGTATCAGAAGAGTTTTGAACATAAGCTGATTGCACGAGACATTACCGAAATCAAAGAAGCACGGGTCCGCTCCTGGGAGATAAACAGGGAAAAAATTGAGGCCCGGGTGCGCGAGCAGCAATACCGCTCGGTGCTGATATTGGAAGGGCAGGAAGAGGAACGGCAGCGTCTTGGAAGGGAGATCCATGACGGTATAGGGCAGATGCTGACAGCCTTGAAGCTTAGTCTGGAGTCCATAACGCCATCAAGCTCCAAGCATACCAAAAAACGGCTTGAGGATACCCGTGATTTGATGAAAAGTATACTGAAAGAGGTACGCCGCATTTCATTTAACCTTACGCCAAGCAGTCTTAGTGATTTTGGTATTGTTCCTGCCGTTAAGAAGTTTTGTCAGGAGGTAGACAGGTTATCTGCTCCGGAGGTCACTTTTGAAAATAAAACAAGTTTTGTTAACCGGCTCGACCAGCATATTGAAAACAACCTGTACAGAATCATACAGGAGGCAGTAAACAATGCCATAAAGTACGCATCAGCCAAAAGCATCCGCGTTAGCTTTGAACATGATACAAAATCGCTTAAAATTGTTATTGAGGATGATGGGAAAGGATTTGATTACGAAAAATTAAAAAATTCAGGACATTTTAAGAACTCCGGCCATGGCATATTTAATATGAAAGAGCGAACGGCCTTTATAAATGGTAATTTTGAGTTATTTTCGAAGCACGGAAACGGGACGCGAATTGTCATAAAACTGCCTTTGGACTAAGATGGAAAATACAATTAAAGTAATACTTGCTGATGATCATGAAATAGTAAGGAATGGGATCAGGCTTTTACTGGAAACCGAAGAAGATATTGAGGTTGTTGGGGAAGCTTCCAATGGTGAAGAGGCTATTGAGGTGGTCAGGAAATTGCGCCCTGATTTGCTAATTGTGGATATTCGCATGCCAGTGCTGAATGGTATTGATACCACTGCCCGCATTAAGAAGGAATTTAGTGATACCAAAGTGCTGGTATTGTCTATGCATGATGATGAAGAATATATTATCAAGTCTATAGACTGCGGCGCTGACGGTTATTTGCTAAAGGATACTAATAAACCGGAATTTGTAAAAGCCATCCACTCTACCATGGAAGGTCATAAGTATTTTAGTGGGGATATATCGGATATCCTCGTCAATCATTACTTATCTGCAAAGAAGAGCCCATCTGCAGATGAGACCTCCGACAATGCCAGCGACTACCAGTTGACCAAGAGGGAGCGTCAGATCCTTCATATGATTTATAATGGATTCTCTAATAAGGCGATTGCTGACGAATTGCAAAAAAGTGTACGTACCGTTGAAACACACCGCTTTAATATTATGAAGAAACTTGGCGTAG
>NZ_SMLW01000349.1 GCF_009711405.1 Fulvivirga kasyanovii
ATCAATATTCGAAAAATTCTTCGATCTGTCAACCTGGAATCAAAAAGGATCCAGAAGGAGTACGGTATCAGTATTCCTCAGTTGTTAACGTTAAACTATCTGAAAACGTGCGATGACTTCAAAGCTACCCACGGACAGATCTCCAAATACCTGAACCTTAACTCGAGTACAGTTACAGGGATCATCAGCAGGCTTGAGAAGAAAGGCTATGTGGCCAAGCTGCCGAACCTGAAAGACAAGAGGATTACTTATGTGGCGCTGACGACAAGTGGGGCGTCCCTGCTCAAAAAAGCGCCTGAACTTATGCATGAGCAACTGCAAACCAAGCTTAACAAGCTATCGGAGGATCAGCTAAAGGAAATTGAGCGTGGTTTCAAACTCCTGATCGATGTGATGGGCATAGACGATATAGATGCATATCCGCTGGTAACGCTGGACGATTTGCTGCCCTCCCAGGATGATAAATAATTTGTGCAGAAGATAATATGATCTTATAACTGTTATTATGCTATGAAAAATGGCATTTTAAATGTTATATCCATAGTTTTGTGTTTTAAATGTTTCTGTAGAAAATAAATTTCTTGAATGCACGCTATTGACCTGGCGATTTTCGCCATTTACATGTTGGCCATGTTGGGAGTTGGTTTCTTCTTCCTGAAGAAAAACAAAGACACTGACGATTATTATGTAGGAGGTAGAAAAATGGGGTCGTGGCATGTGGGCTTGTCCGTAGTGGCCACCGATGTTGGTGGAGGCTTCTCAATCGGACTGGGAGGACTTGGTTTCACTATGGGCATAGCAGGTTCCTGGATGCTGTTTACTGGTTTGATCGGGGCATGGCTGGCCGCAGTGCTGCTTATTCCGAAGGTGAGCCGGTTATCAAAACTTCATAATTTTCTCACTTTCCCTCAGATTTTCGGGCACTTCTATAACGGTCATGTAGCCTTGCTGGCCGGAGTGATCTCAGCTATAGGATATATCGGGTTCACCAGTTCGCAGATCCTGGCCGGAGCTAAGCTGGCATCTGCTTCATTTGTTGAACTAGACCTGAATACCGCCCTGATCATTATGGGAGTAATTGCCATAGTTTATACGGTAATGGGCGGCATGAAAGCTGTTATTTATACTGACACCATTCAGTGGATCATATTGATGTCCGGCCTGATATTCATAGGTATTCCATTAGGCTATATGGCTATTGGTGGTTATGACGCTATTTCTACCATACTGCCTGCCGAATACTTATCCTTTGGCAATATCAAATGGCAGACCTTCGTCAACTGGGGCATCACCATCATTCCGATCTGGTTTGTGGGCATGACACTCTACCAGCGGATCTACTCATGCAGGGGAGAAAAAGAGGCACGGAAAGCCTGGTTTATCGCAGGCCTGTTTGAGTGGCCTGTTATGGCGATGATGGGTGTTTTGCTTGGGCTTTTTGCCCGTGTTGCGGCCGAGCAGGGTATGTTTGTTGACCTTGGCTTTGCTACCGTTGGCGACATAGATTCAGAAATGGGCCTTCCGCTTTTGCTTCGAAGCATCCTGCCTGTCGGGCTAATGGGACTGATGATGTCAGCATATTTCTCAGCCATTATGTCCACCGCGGATAGCTGCCTGATGGCGGCATCCGGCAACATTCTTACCGATGTGCTGGGGAGATGGCTACACATTGGCAAAAGTGAAAAAAGCATTCTGAGAACTTCGCAGGTGCTTACACTCGTTATAGGTATAGCTGCACTTATTCTGGCTACATTTATGCAGAATGTTTTAGAGTTGATGCTTTATTCATATGCATTTATGGTTTCGGGACTGTTCGTTCCGGTTATTGCAGCGCTGTTTGTAAAAAACAGCAGTTCCCTGGCAGCATTTCTTGCCATGCTTACAGGAGGGATAGTTACACTCACCCTTATACTGAGCCAGCAAAAACTGCCGTTGGGCCTCGATGCCAATTTCTACGGGATCACATCTTCGCTGGTCATGTTTATCGTGGTCAACGAAGTAAGAAAGAAACAAAAATTAAAACATGCTTAACTTATGAGTACAATTTCAGCAAACACAAATAAAGACACAAAAATGGTTCAATATAATATAATGACACCTGCGGAAACGGTGGGACTGATCCACCGCGAAGAGGTGGCGGATTTCCTTTATGTGCACCTGGATGAATTCGGTGACGAAAAGGCAGATATCCTTAAAGCTATTGATTATGCTTTGGACAGCGGTGTTACACCCGGTGGGTTTGTAGTTACCGCCAGACTGGATGGCAAGATCATCGGTGCCGTTGTGATCAACAGAACCGGTATGGCAGGCTATATTCCTGAGAATATCCTGGTTTATATCGCTATGGATTCTGCGCACCGCGGTAAGGGAATAGGTAAGGAACTGATGAAAAGGGCTATTGATAAAGCGGATGGCGATATTGCTTTGCATGTGGAGCCAAATAACCCTGCTAAATTTCTTTATGAGAAATTGGGCTTTACCAATAAGTACCTTGAAATGAGACTTAAAAAATAAGCAGTTTCATACTGTATGCCGATAAAGGATGCAACGCTGCAAAAACTGCAGCAACTACGGAAAGAACTACACCAAGAGCCGGAAGTTTCTGGTGAAGAGAAGGAAACCGCCCAAAAGATCAGGGATTTCATAACACAGTTTGAGCCTGATGAAGTGGTGACAGGAATAGGAGGAGAGGGCATGATCTTCTATTTTGACGGAGAAAAGCCCGGCCCTACTGTCATGATCAGGGCAGAACTCGATGGCTTGCCTATAGAAGAGATCAATGATATTCCCTATAAATCCAGGAAGGAAGGCAAAGCACACCTCTGTGGCCACGATGGCCACATGTCGATGGTGGCCGGCTTAGCTCCGCTGCTGGCCGATCAAAAACCTGACAAGGGCAGAGTGGCCTTACTATTCCAACCGGCGGAAGAAACCGGTGAAGGTGCCGGCCGCATGATCAAGGACGACGCCTTTCAAGACCTTAAAGTAGATTATATCTTCGCCCTTCATAACCTTCCGGGGTTTGCCAAAAAAGACATTATTGTTAAAGAAGGCGTATTTGCCGCAGCTTCCAAGGGATTGATCATAGAGTTGCAGGGCAAAACATCCCACGCCGCCGAACCCCATAATGGTATCAGCCCGGCTCGTGCAGTGGCAGAGATCATAAAATTGATCGAGGAGGCACCTTCAACCCTGAGCGGATTGAAGGATTTTGCACTGGCTACAGTAGTGCATGCCAGGCTGGGTGACCGCGCTTTTGGTGTTACCCCTGGCAAAGGCGTGGTAATGGCGACCATACGTGCCTATCATGACGAAGACCTTTCCAAACTGGAAAAGGAAATAGAGAAACGAACCAAGGCTATTGCTGAACAATACAAGCTAAAAGTACAAATCAGTGATACGGAAATATTTAGCTCAACCATCAGCGACAAAAATTGTTGTGAGTATATAAAAAATGCTGCTCAACAATTGAATCTGTCGGTGACCGAAGTAGAACAACCCTTTAGGTGGAGTGAGGATTTCGGCCTTTTTACACAAAAATATAAAGGAGCCCTGTTCGGACTGGGCTCAGGTGAGGATATGCCCGATTTGCATAACCCGAATTATAATTTCCCGGATGAGATTTTGAGCACTGGCATTTTAATGTTTTACAACATCATTAACCAGCTTTTAAAAACAGAAAATGCATAGTACATCTACAATTGTGCTTAACTCAGAGGCGCTAAAATCCAATATTGAATTTATAAGGTCCAGACTGGGCGAAAATGTGAGGTTATCATCGGTAGTGAAAGGCAATGCCTACGGGCATGGTATAGAAACGATAGCGCCCATGATTGAGAAATGTGGTGTAGACCATTTCTCGGTTTTCAGTGCTGACGAAGCCTACAAAGCGCATAAGGTGCTCAATAAAAAGTGTACCATTCTGGTAATGGGAGCCGTGTATAACCATGATGTGGAGTGGCTGGTAGAGCAGGGAATAGAGTTTTTTATTTTTGATATGGAAAGGGCGCAGGTAGCTCTGGACGCAGCCAAAAAAGTAGGCAAGCCTGCCATTATTCATATTGAAGTTGAAACCGGGATGAACAGGACGGGTTTTACCCGTAGTGAACTTGAGCAACTGGTAGGCCTCATCAAAGAAAACAGCCAACACCTGAAACCCCAGGGATTATGCACACATTATGCCGGAGCAGAAAGCATAGCCAACCATGTAAGGGTTCAGAAACAGATCAAGAAGTTCAATAAAACCTACGAATGGCTGAAGAAGAATGGGGTAACACCTGAAGTTCGACATACAGCCTGCTCTGCTGCGGCTATGGCTTACCCAAAAACCCATATGGATATGGTACGGGTGGGAATTTTACAATATGGTTACTGGCCAAGTAAAGAGATTTTTATTGACTACCTCGGCAAACTAAAAACAGAACATAAAATTGACCCATTGAGAAGGGTTATAACCTGGTCAAGCTATGTGATGGGTATAAAAGTAGTTAAGGCCGGAGAGTTCATTGGTTACGGTACCAGCTACCTGGCGCAGCAAAATATGATCATCGCAACTATTCCCGTAGGGTATGCCCATGGTTACAGTAGAGTGCTTAGTAATCAGGGCCGTGTGCTGATCAATGGCCGCAGGGTTGGGGTAATTGGCACGGTCAACATGAATATGATGATGGTAGATATTACCGATGTAACTGGTGTTTCAAAAGGAACTGAAGTAACTTTAATAGGCGGGCATGAGGAAACAGCTATTTCGGTGGCTTCATTTGGGGAGCTGAGTAACCAGCTAAACTATGAACTGCTTACCAGGCTGCCTCATGATATTCCCCGTATAACAGAATAAACCAAAACAATGGCTTTTTTAGAATTATATAAAGATCGCTTAAAACACAATTATCAATACTTGTCAAAACTTTTTGAAGACCGTGATATAGAGTGGGGAGTGGTCACCAAGCTGCTTTGCGGAAACAAAAACTATATCAGGGAGGTGATTAACCTCGGAGCCAGGGAGATCCACGACTCCAGGATAAGCAATCTCAAAGTGGTTAAAAGCATTGACAAAAAGGTTCAGACGGTTTACATCAAGCCTCCGGCCAAGCGCAGTATTCCTAACCTGATCAAATATGCGGATGTAAGCTTTAACACAAGCTACTCTACCATTAAGCTGCTGTCGGAAGAAGCAGGCAGGCAAAACAAAAAACACAAGGTCATTATCATGATCGAAATGGGCGACCTGCGTGAAGGAGTGCTTGGGGAAAATGTCATTGATTTTTACGAGCGCATCTTTGAGCTTCCCAATATTGAAGTTTCAGGCATAGGTACCAATCTCAATTGTCTGCATGGTGTAATGCCCTCGCAGGATAAGCTCATTCAGCTCAGCCTGTACAAACAACTGATTGAAGCCAAATTCAACAGGAAGATCCCCTGGGTTTCAGGAGGTACCTCAGTTACCATTCCCTTGTTGCTGAAAAAAATGAGGCCTATGGGTATCAACCATTTCAGGGTCGGGGAGATCCTCTATTTCGGGCTTAACCTCTTCACCATGAAAACTGTTAAGGGCATGAGGGATGATGTATTTAAACTCTATACAGAGATCATTGAGCTGTACGAGAAGCCTAAAGTACCTATGGGCGAGCTGGCGGAAAACCCTTCCGGCGAGGTAATGGTGATCAACGAGGAAGACTACGGTAAAACTTCATACCGAGCCATTATAGACATTGGGCTACTCGATATCTCACCTGAATACCTGATCCCGGATGATCCGAAAATAGAAATTAGTGGCGCCAGCAGCGACATGCTGGTCATAGATCTGGGCAAAACCAGAAGAAACTACAAAGTAGGTGATCTTGTGTCTTTCAAGTTAAGGTACATGGGCGCACTGAGTATCCTGAACTCAAGCTATATCGATAAGAAGATCATTTAGCGTTCTTATCGACAGGCTTTTTATGATGCTTCTTCTTTTCGCTCAGTCTTATAGTGCTGAATTTTATCACTGAGACAAACACCACACCACCTATAATATTACCTACTGTGGTCCAGAATTGAAAGTGGATGTAGTCCATCCAACTGATGCCCGAGGCTAGTACCCCGGCAAACACTTCAATAGAACCCACAATAGAGTGGTGCAATCCGCCCAGGCCGATCAGCGAAGTGACCAGTATAACTACGGCAATACGGCTGATGGTTTCCTGCGATGATGTAACCAGCCACGACAATTGCCCCATGAGCCAGCCGGCAATGATGCTGCTACCCAGGATTACTAACCAATCATATTTCACCATGTGGTGGGCAAGGTATTTAAAAGCATCCTGAGATATGATGTCCATGCTGGAGCCTATAGCTGTTAAGATAAAAGCCATCAGGTAGCCGCCTACCAGGTTGCCAAGGTATATAATACCCCAGAGCCGCAGCAGGCTTTTGTAAGAGGCCGAGCCTCTGAGTACGGGGATAACCGCTAACGTGGTATGTTCTGTAAATAATTCGGACCTTCCAATGATTACAAAAATGAAACCTATTGGATAGGAGAGTGCCAGAAAAATGTGCATCAGGTAGTCCGGAATATGGCCATGTAGCAGAGTGAGTACCATGCCACTCAAAAACAGCGTAAAACCCACTTCCAGACCGGCGGCAAAAGCAGAAACAAAGAGGCCCTGCGGCGT
>NZ_SMLW01000631.1 GCF_009711405.1 Fulvivirga kasyanovii
TTATTCGAGTATTGGCTACATAACCCGCCTGGTCAAATGCATAGTTAATAACCGTAAAATCATTCCGGCCCGAACCATCCGGAACTATCACTTTTGGGTCAGCCACAATTTGTCCGTTAACCGCTTGCGTATGTTGCCGGGTTTGGGAATTAATATATCCCGGGGTGGCAAAAGCTACAGTGGAAGATGCTGACTTCCAATTATCGGCATCATCTGTTGGAGCCGAAAAAGAGACTCGCTCCAGAGATACACCTTCCTTATCTGCAAGCAGGGCAAAATGATACGCCTCGCTATACTCAAACAGGTCCATAAGTGCAGAATCCTGATTTAACAGTATAACCACACCGGCATCATCGTTGTAAGCTGGCAATTTGCTTACCTCAATAAAAGCCTCCTCTTTAGAATTTGGATATTGTCCCTTTAATATACCTCCATCTTCAGTTACAGCCAGGTAGCTATGCGGCTTCATAACTATATCGCGCATAGCTATCGAAGATATTTGCTTTTTATCATATTTACCCCCATTTACTTCCGCATTAGCCATAGCCCAACCTTTAAGATTGATATACTTAGGGGAGTTATTGTAGAGCTCAACAAAATCAACTCCTCCTGAATAGGGGTTAAAGAGCACTTCATTAATGATCACTTCCAGGCTATCCGCCGGTTCAACCAGATAAAAATCATAGGTGGTTTCATTATTGATAAGATTGCCACTGCAATCTCTGATGCTATTTACTTTCAGTTGGTATGGTGTGTTTCCCTGCAATTGACCAGAAAGTTTCAACCCCACTTCGGTAAGGTTGTCTTGTAAAGCTATACCTGATACCCCAATCTCCGGGCTTAGGGTAAAATTACCAGGAACAATATCCGTATCAAGTACCTCATTAAACCTCACTATTACTGAATCCGGCCGAAGCCCCAGCACTTCGGTGATTTGAGGAGGAGTCAGGTCAGGATTCTGGCTTAATACGGAATTAGCAGCTCCCGGGGTACCTCCGGAAAGTTGCTCAGATGCCACCCAATTATCAATACTGCTGCATAAGTTGGCAGGATCGATCAATTCGAGGGACCAGCCGCCTTCTGATTTGAACGAGCTTTTATACCAGCTATTGGAGTAATGCACCGAATCTAACACCACGCCATTGACATCTCGTAACTGCAGAAAATCCTCACTATTATTTAGTGTTGGCCAGATATCCAAACCTATCACTGCCCCGAGCTGCTGAAACTCGTTTATAGCATCTTTAGAACATAGGATCACATAATCTCCGGGAAATAGGTAGTGGTGGCTTAATATGCCGGCATCTTTTAAATCAGAAAATTGCCAGTTGGCCAGGTCAAAAACCTTATCACTGTTATTGTAAATTTCAACAAATTCCTTTTCAGGCAGGTCATTAGCCGGACTGGGGTCTGCCATTATCTCGGTGATAATAACATCTTTACTCACAGCAGGCTCTTCAACAAAGTAGACAAACCCGGCAAGTATAGATGAAGTAGTATTGCCTGCAAGATCCTCAATACCCACTATGTTGATCTGGTAAGTGCTACCTACCGAAAAGGTTTGTTCAAAACTCAGATGTACCACGTTTGGAGCTATATCATCTAAACTGGCGGATGTGGGTTGATCTACACTATGGTCAACCACATAGTTATTTACATCTTCTGCGGTTTGCTTGTCCAAATTTTCGGAGAAGATAAGATCGAGCTGTGAATCGGAAACAACCTCTAATGCGACTAAACCGGGAGCCTTCTGATCACTGGAAGTAATAGCCACATCATCAAAGAAAAAAGCCTTATTCCTGGTGCTTGTGTGTTCGACTTTAAAACCAAAATAATCGCCGTTAACAAACTCCTTGTCTATTGCTGTTCCAATGACTTCATACGTCGAACCTCCGGAAATATCTGCTTCAAGAATCCATTTTCCCGAAGTATCACGGGTAACTTTTATGCTCACATCAAAACCGGCTGCCACAGATGCGCTTGGATCTGCAATCAGGGGTGTAGAAGAGCCCGTTTTAAACAATTCAATCCCGTCGTTACTCCCCGATTCTCCCAGACGGATAAAATATCCTTCCGTGGTTGCGGTCAGGTCACTGCTATTACTAAAAAGGTAAACCTCCACATTGTTGGAGCTGCTGGGAGCAGCATCATACCTCGCTTTGAACTCCCATACCACCTGTAGCTGGCTCACATCCGGAACATGGTTATTACTGATCCACAGCGTAGAAGTTGCAGCCGGACCATTGCTCTGCAACACTCCGCTACTGACCTGAAAATCAGCGCCATTCCCTGATAGATTGGAACTAACCCATACCGGATTGGCAGTGATATTGCCATCAGAAAAATCATCTGCAAACTGAGATTGACCGCGGTGATTTACCAAAAAGAGAAAAAGAAGTGCTAAACAGAGCTTATAATGCGCTAACAAGGCAATTAAATTTATATTAACGGTAGCTGTAAAAAACAAAAGTAGTATTTTTGAGTACATATTATGTCAACATGGAACGGACATAGTGCAATTTCTCTGCACTGAAAGGAACTGTGTCAGTTTCAGCAATTAAAAATTATTACTAAAATGAAACTAGCTATTGTAGGAGCAACAGGCCTCGTAGGACAGGAAGTCTTGCAGGTAATTGAAGAAAGAAATTTTGAATTTGATCAATTGTTTTTGGTGGCATCTGCCAAATCGGTTGGTAAAACTCAAACCTTCAAGGGTAAATCCTACAAGATTATTGGCATGGAGGATGCCATTGCTAGTAAACCGGATATTGCCATTTTTTCTGCCGGTGGAGGTACTTCACTAGAGTGGGCCCCGAAGTTTGCGGAAGTAGGATGTATAGTGGTTGATAACTCATCTGCCTGGCGAATGAGCCCTGACCATAAACTTATAGTACCTGAGATCAATGCCGAAGAGCTAAGAATTGACGACAGGATCATCGCAAACCCTAACTGTTCAACCATACAAATGGTAATGGCATTGGCACCTTTGCACAAGAAATATGGTGTAAAAAGACTGGTTATCTCTACTTACCAGTCAGTTACAGGTACCGGTAAAGCTGCCGTTGATCAGCTTATGAATGAGCGAAATGGTGTGGAAGGGGAGAAAGTTTACCCTCACAAAATTGATATGAATGTATTGCCTCATATAGATGTATTCCTGGACAACGGATACACCAAAGAGGAAATGAAAATGGTCAACGAGACAAGGAAAATTTTAGGTGATGACAGTATCGCAATCACTGCTACCGCTGTACGCCTGCCGGTTATGGGTGGCCACTCTGAATCCATCAATGTCGAATTCCATAAGGATTTTGACCTGGAAGAAGTAAAGGAGCTCTTGAGCCACGCACAGGGAGTAGTACTACAGGATGATGTTAAAAATGCTGTTTATCCTATGCCGCTAAATGCTCATCGCAAGGATGAGGTATTTGTAGGTAGACTCAGAAGGGATGAATCCCAGCCAAACGCTTTAAACATGTGGGTAGTGGCTGACAACCTAAGAAAAGGTGCTGCTACCAATGCTGTTCAGATAGCTGAATTCCTTGCTGCAAACAATCTCGTTTACTAATTAAAAAATGAATTCATCAGATGCCATTCCTGCATTCAGGGATGGCATTTTTTATATCTACATTTAGCATTTTAATGAAGGACCTCCTCAAACCAGAAGTACAGCAATTCATCAAAGCTCATGAAAAAGATGACCCGGTGACGCTTATTCTCAAGCATAAGGAAGTTCATGGCGTATCCATAAAATTAATTGCAGCACAAATTACTGCACGACAAAAGGCAAAAACCAAACTGCCTGAATGGTATGCAGCCCAAAGTATAATATTTCCTCCTACGATCTCCATGGAGCAGTGTTCATCTGAGATCACCGCTAAATACAAGGCATCCATAATTAGTGGCAATTCGGTTATTGATCTCACTGGTGGCGCAGGGGTTGACACTTACTATTTGAGCAAGAGCTTTGAGAAGGCGACTTATATTGAGCAAAATGAGGAGCTTGCCTCAATCACATCGGATAACCTGCGCTCCCTTGGCGCCACAAACATTGTCTGCAAAAATGATAAGGCAGAGAATTTTTTAAAACATACCTCCAAAGTAGATGTCATTTATCTCGATCCTGCCAGAAGGGATGAACACGCCCAAAGGGTTTTTAGGTTTGGTGACTGCGAGCCCAACGTAACTGAAATTTTGCCAGACCTGATGGCCAGGGCAAATACTGTGTTGATAAAAGCCTCTCCGATGCTGGATATTGAAAGCTCTGTCCAGGACCTCAGGTTTGTACAAGAAATTCACATTGTGTCCGTGGAAAACGAATGTAAAGAGGTACTATACCTGCTGCGTCAGCCTGAAATAGATAATCCGGTAATACATACGGTTAATATCCGGAAAAATGGAGAAAGGCAAAGGTTCAGCTTCCATAGATCATCTGAAATGAATGCAACGGCGGAGTACGGCCTTCCTGACAAATTTTTATACGAGCCTAACAGTGCAATTCTGAAAGCCGGTGCTTTCAAAAGTATCGCACAGGCCTATAACATAAAAAAACTACATGCACATACCCACCTTTATACGAGTAGTGCAGAAAACACAGATTTCCCAGGTAGAAGATTCCGTATCATTGATGTAGTACCTTATAACAAAAAAACTGTTGCTGCTTATTTACCTGGAAAAAAAGCCAATGTCTCTGCCCGGAATTTCCCGGATGAAGTGCAGGTGATCAAAAAGAAGCTTGGTTTAAAAGATGGTGGCAATCTCTATCTGTTTGCTTTTACGGATAAAGAGGAGAACAAAAGGATAGCAATTACCCAAAGACCTTAGGAAAAATGCTCAAGTAAACGATACATGGCGTAAAACAATATACCTGATATGCCATAAAGTTTTATCACCTTTTTCCTGTTCTGAGTATCTTCCCACCAGAGCATAACCCAGGGTTTAAAGAGCCCTATGATTAAAAATATAAGGCACATTACAGCCAAAACAAGGAAAAGGTTGGTAAGCAACTTCATTAACGCTCAGTTTCATTTTCAGACCTTATTCAGATCAAAACAGAACGAAAGTTACGATGGTTATGGAGTATTTACAAGCTGTCAACTTGTATATGAATAAAGTGCCTTTTAAAAAACTGCGGAACAATCTCCGTCATTCATTAAACGCGAAGAAAAGTTCCGCAGTAAACCTGTGTGCTTTTTAGTTAAAATCCTTCTGCTGTTCCAGGGTTTTGATATATCCTTCCAAAAACACTTTACTGTTTTCAGGGGCCTTTGCCAGGGCATCCCTTTCGAGCTTTAGCGCTTTGTCATATTGCCCAAGTGCAGAATAACCCCGAGCCAATCCATGGGGAGCCAGCCAATGGTCCTTCCACTTCTTGCTGGCCTTTTTAAATACCTCCAGTGCCTCAGCGTCCTTATCTTGAGCGATTAGTTGACGGCCATATGTATAATAATCGGCAACGGCAGCAGTTGGATTATCCAAAGCCTGGTTCATAACCTTCGCTGCCTCTTCATTTTTCCCCATGGCGGCCAGCACCATAGACTTCATTTGAAGTGTTCTGAAGTTTTCCTCACTAAAAAACTGGCCTTCTATAGCATTGTTGGCCCAATTCAGTGCCTCATCCAAGTGAATATTATTTTGAACAAGATACCCAATGGCTGCGTTCCAGTTGCTCAATGTAAAGCCCGGGCTGGAATGAAGTTCGTTTTGTAAATTTTGAAACACCAGTTCGGGAGTATCAAACTCTGCCTTAAAAGGGATTCTTTTTTTCTCCCAGTCAAGGGCTATCACGGCTTGTCTATCGGTCACCTCCACAAAATTATAGGTAAGCAACGGTGTGGCTTCATGATCTTCCCATTGCACGCTAACCCTTAGCGCGTCATCTTTTTCATCGTAAAAATAGCTGCCCCACACTTCTGTGCTTTTTGAGAAGATAATGGTTACTGTGCCATCTTCCGCAATAGCCATATGCAAACCGTATTTGCCAGCCTGCAGGTCCTTTCCTTCGATTTTGACATCATGGCTAAATTCTATAGTGGTATTTTCGTTGGCTCCTGCACGCCATGGTGATGCTTTTGCAGTACCAAATCCCAGGTTATTAAAGCCGTAGGGCACAAGGGTTCCCCATACTTTTCCCGTACGGTCTTCGCCTTGTGGACTCACTACGTTGGGCCTGGAGTAATTGATCGTAATATTGGATATACCTACTTGCTGCATTACCTCTGCAGCCGGACTTACTTGAGGGAGTGTAACTCCCTGCCCCAGGGAGGCCTGATGAAATAGACAGACGCTCAGGAGCACCACAAAAAGTTGTAAAATTTTTGATCTCATGGTTAAATAATTTGAGGTGAAAAGATTGATTAAGTAGGTTCTGACGATCAGTCTTTATACGGAGAAGACACGGCAGAAGATCACCGAATTATTTAACTGTAACCATAAGCTGGATAAAAGGCTATTTTAAGACAGGAGGGGAATGAAAAAGGATCACGAGGAATTTATGATGAGATACTAACTTTTCACCTCCTTGCTTGACAGACGTGGTTAACGGCAATCGGCAAAAGCAGTAGGCAAACTTGTATAAAATAACAATAGGTGCGGTTTACTTTCATTGGCAAGCTTCACACTACATGTTTTGCTTTCCGATCCATTTGCTCTGCAGGTTTTCAGCCTGGCCTACAAAAAAGGGCAATGTTAAATTGCCCTCACACAATGCTTTAATCTTTTTTAAACCTGATCAGGTACGTCTTGTTTTCTTCTCCTTCCACAATGCGTCGGATATTCTTGTTGTGCGTCCATACAATCACGATGAAGAGAAAGAAACCGAAAATTACCAGTAGCGGCTCATTGGTCTTAAACCTGGGCACCAGCAGAAGCAGGGCTGGAAATGACAAAGCTCCAATGATTGAAGATAGTGATACGTATTTGGAGATCAGCAGGGTAATAAGGAAGATAACAATACAAAGCAGAGCCACTTCGTAATGGATAGCGATCATCATTCCTAAAAGTGTGGCCACACCTTTACCTCCTTTAAAATTGATAAATACTGAGAATACATGGCCTAAAACAGCGACCACACCAAGGATGAGTTTAAATGTTACCAGGTTTTGCTCCTCAATAAAGTCGAGATTGAGCAATATTCTTGCTAAAGAAGTGGCTGCCATACCTTTGATAATATCACCAAGCATAACTATTGTACCGGCCCTTTTTCCCAAAACCCTGAATGTATTCGTAGCGCCAGGGTTTCCACTACCGTGTTCCCTTACGTCTATTCCATGTACGGCTTTACCAAACCAAACAGCGGTGGGTATTGAACCAAGCAGATATGCTAAAATTAATGCTATTCCAATTGCAGCTATTTCCATATTTTATAGTTAGGTCAAAAAAAGGAAGAAACACATTACTTCTTCCCTAAACAGTTAGTCTCAAATATAATGAATTTTTTTTTGAGGTACCGGGAATTATCAGAACCCATCGTCATCATCCTCAAACCCGTCGTCTTCTTCCGTACCTCCGAAACCATCATCAGGGGTTTCGTCTACAACTTCCTCTACCTCAGAATCCAGGTCATAAAATTCATCTATCCCATAATATTCTAACCGGAATCTGTTGATAAAGTTCAGTGTTTCGGCTTTATCTGCAGGGGCAAAGATGAGATCGCCGATTTTTGCTTTTGTACCATTACTTTTTTTGCTGATTACATCATTGAAATTTTCATTGGATGAATAGGTTAGTAACCTTTCGTCTTCAAGGCTGAAGTAAAACCATGATGCCGGAGAGGCTTTAATAAATACATTGAATATTATTCCGCCTGCTTCATTCTTCTTTATCTCCATAAAACCATCAAAGGCTCCATTGATATCGGTCTTTAGAATGTTGGACATTCCAAGTTTACCTTCACTGTAAAAAGCCTTATACTCCTGTGACCATTTAAGATCGACATTAGTAAATACCAGAGGCACGGCAGTCTCCTTGGCAAAGCCTCCTAAAGAAACATACTCCTGTAGTGAAAGCTTTTCATACTCTTTTGCAGGCCTTTCGCCTATAATCTCAGCTAGTTTATATATAAGCTGCGTCTGATCCCCAAGACCTTCCGGTGCGCCAAGATTATTGACTACATCAACAATATCCCTGGCCATAATATCAAACGCCTGCGAAGGCACCGGTGAAAAATTGATCGCAAGCATGCTATTCAGGTTATACTCGTTCTTGTCAATATTACCATGGCCAAGTACCGCTGCATTGAGGGTGACATCTTTGGTAGGTCGCATAAAATTAACAGGCCCTTCAAACCGAATGTCTTTTGTATCCTGATTATAGCGATAAATTTTACCCGACATCTTCTTGCCGGCCATTTTTAAAGTGTCTTCTATAGCGTATTCGTTGTTGTTCTTATCAAAATACAATATTCCGGACGGCACAAAGAATTCCTCATCATCCGGCGTATACTTTTCAGTAATAAATGTATTGTAAAGGCTGTTATCACCTGATGAAAAGAATAATCCAGCTTCCAGCTTTCTGCCCTCTTCGGTAACAGAATTATCAAAATTTATCATTACATCGCGCTGGTCACCAGTACTGGAGTGCTGTATCCACGTATTAAAGCCAGGCTCGTGCAAGTCAAGTTTCACATAACCATCTAATTGCATCGCAGGTTTATGCGCGTACAAAGTCATGTCTCCTTTATAGAACATGCCCGGAGAGATCAGAATATTTTGCGTTTCGCTCACGGAACCATTAGCCACTGTATGCTGCTCAAACACCTCTTTTCTCCTCGAACTGGCTACCTGCATGGTTTCCAAATGAAAGTTTTCCATCTTGATCGGAACAGTATCATTCAAGGAATTTACAAATTGGTACGTGGCATAACCGGTAAATTCATTTCTTGATTTAATGTCAATAACACCTTCGGTCAGGCGGTGATATTCATTGAGCGTATCGAGAATAATTGTGGTGTTAGTAAGTGTTCCTATTTTGGAGTTCTCCAAAATAAGCACCTCATTATTTTCAGGGGTGATCTTAGCATCAGCAACAACTATATAAGGTATACCGCTAACCTTAAGCTCAAGGGTATTAATATCATAGACTGCTTCAGTAGCGTTGAACCGAAGGGAATCAAGATCTTCACGGGTAGTATAGAAGTATGAACTTTCCAAAGGTACACCTTCGGGTTTTTTCATGGTGATCTTCTCTTCATTCAGGTCCCATCGGGCCTGGGTGATTGAAGTCCTGAACTGGGCATAAGGAAACTCCAGCGCCGCCTGTCCTTCTACTTCGGGACTGATATCGGCATAGTTTTCATCCAGGTTAAACCTTAAACTAACATCGTCACCGGCAAGTGCAGGCTTATCAGGGTTATCCGATTTCAATTCAAAATCTGCATGCCTGGCAGAAAACCGGTCATGTTTAAATGTGATCTGGTCTGAGATGGATTCGGAACCTCGCGTAAGAAGTGTACCGGAACCATAGACTCCGTGATTGGAAACAATAGTGGTACCGTCAAGAGACGCTGTTTCGTTATAAAACTGGATAGGTTCATCAAGGTTGCTGATATACATGCTGTCCTTTTTAGGCAACCATTTCATGTCGTAGTTCTTTACGGAGGCTTGAGGGAAAATTACTCCGTTATATTCCTGCTCACGTATTTCCACATAATCTCCCTGGGTGATTACTGAATCAGGATAAAACACAAAATCTTCGGACACCAGTGAGGTTGTGAGAAAATCTATTCTACCATTACCCCGAAGACCATCTTTATTCAGGTTCAGTGTGTTGTAGAATTTTCCTTCACCTTCATATAAGGTGTACCCTTCCTGGGGCACCGTATGTGTAAAGCCCATTGAATAATCGCGCTGCACCCGTAGTTTTTCTTCAAAAGTTGGGAACATACCGCTGGATACAAATGATCCCTCAAAACCAATGGTCGCAGGATCGGAGCCCCCCAAACTGTCAATACCAAAAGGTGGCACAAGGAAATACATAGACCTGTCGTACACTCCCGAGAGCACCTCCTTCCTGTCAAAGTATACTACAGCACCTTTTCCGGAATCGAATTTAGGGAAATTAGGAAGGCTCTCTTTCCCTGATTTATTACCAGGTTTGTTAATAAACAGGGTTCCCGAAGATGCCTGCAGGTTATTTGCAACACCACCATCCTGCGTATCGGGGTCTGCCGATACAAGGGCATTGTCTACCTTGCGTCTTCCTGATCTTCCCCTGCTGTTTTCATCTTTTACATAAAATTGAATTGAATCAATTTCATTAAGGTAAATAAGGAAGCTATCATATTTAAAGGTGAAATCACGACCGATATATTCGAAATTACCTGCGTTGATCTTTCCGTTAAACTTAAAGTCCCTATCACGCATTAACGTCACCTCACTGCTGTCAGGTGTAATCACAACGTTCAATGAATCACTGATCTTAAACCCGTCTACACCACGGATCTTAAAGGTGCGTTCTTCGAAGTTTAGTGTTGAATTGGGTTTATGATGTATTACAGAGCTGATAACGATGTTGTCAAAATCCTTTTTCCCGAATTTTGAATCAAACAAATGTGTACCTTTATCTTTAACGGTAATGAGTCCCTTATTGGAGTCATACCCAATAAGTCCTTTTTGTGCAAGATGTAGCATGGCTCCCTTAAGCACCCTCACATCTTTTTTGAAATGTCTTGCCAGTTGGTCAACATAAAATTCATCTTCTCTATTCTTCCTTGAGTAGGAGACTACAAGCGCCAATGGGTTGAATGGATAGATCTTGTCGCCCAAACCACGATAATCCTCCTCATTAAAGTGGTCTGATGATTCAAAATGGGCAGGAACAATTCGTCTTCCCTCCAGTATTGAAGCTTCAAGTGTGGCAGAATCGAGGTGCCATCTTATAATATCCGCGGTAAAATCTACATTAAAGTAAGTAGCCGTATAAGGTGTGTTGCGGAAACCTCCCTTATCTTTTTGTAAAACGAGGTATTTATTTACGAAGTCATAATTAACCCGCACTGCAGGGTGCGAAATGGAATCATTCCCTTGATAAATCACTATCGAAGCCCTGTCAGCAGTAACTACAGAATCTGAAAACTCGAATATTTTTGCTTTGGCTTTGAATTTTTTTGATGATTGCCCATGAACCTCAATCTTTGAAAGCTCACCTAGTACAGAGGAGCTGTATATTTTCCTACCATTTAATGAAAAGCCGCCATTATAAATCAGGCCTTCACCTATGTTGTTAACTCTGATATTGCTGTAGTACGACATAAAGCGAGGGTATTTCGCATCGGTCGTTGTATCATGCTTAACGCTTTTATATTCAAAAACACCTTCAACAGGATCCACGAGCTTACCCTTGTAGGTGAGTTTAGCAGCCTCAGCCTGGAGCCTTGGTTTATTTACCTCAAAGCTATATGTACTCAGTTGGCAGAAAACGGAATCTGCACTAAGGCCAGCCATAGACCAGCCGAACTTTCCGCCATCACCAACAAACTGGTTCTTCAATATGAGGAACGATCCCTTGGTATTTTCCAGAAACACGGAATCATATTGCGTTGAAAAATTCAAAGTAGCTTTTTCAAACCGGATCACCGGGCCGCTAATGACAGGCAAAGCAGGTCCTCCTCTTATGGCCTCTACCATCTGCTGGTCTTCAGTCAGATCATCTTCCTGGTAAGGCTCTTCCTCCCATTCGTCATCGTTCCATTCCGTATCCCAGTCATCATCGGCGGGTTCTTCGTCCCACTCATCAAAGTATTCGTCGTCTGAAGCACCTTCATCCTGGTAGGGGTCTTCCTCTTCCACAACAGGCTCCTCTTCCACTGCTATCACCGCAGGATCTTCTATATATTCAATGTAATATTCATCATTACTGACATATAACTTATTCGACCTGGCATGAAACAGTGCATGGTGCTCAAAAAAAGACCCGGTAACCTGAAAGTATCGCAGTAGTTCTGCTTGTGTATGATTCGCAATTACTTTTTCTGTGACATTGAGGTATTCGATCATTTTTTGTGCATTGGCACCCTCAGTGTTCACAGCATGAGCTATGGCTGCAAAATAAGCAGCATAGATAGTCTTGTTACCATTCCTGTTATTCATCAGGGTTGCTATCTGAGCAATCACCTTATCCTGCTGGTCTTTGGCCAGTCGCACCCAGGCCATTTGGAACTCATCACTGATGCCCAAAACCTGGCGGGCCCTCTCATCATTTAGCATCACCCGAACCGTATCCTTTGGGACAGCAGGTCCGTTGCTTTGTGAGAAGGCATTAAAGCCCAACATGCAGAGCAGAAAAAATAAGTATCTAAAAGTTTGCCACATGATCAATCCCCTGAAATTCCTAAATTATTGTGAATAAACCAATTGATGATGATTACTTGTAAACACAATCGCTAACGAAAAAATTAAATGGAAGGTACTTTTTCTTCTACCTTTTCTCAAAAACCAACGACGACCAATAATTCCTGGTCGAATTGCTCAGTAAATGAAGCCCATATCTGGCTGCCTCGTCCTGCAGATCCTGATCATCAGCATCATAAAACCCACTTAGCACAAGGATTCCCTTTTCAGGTAAATAAGCCTGATAGTGCTTTATTTCATCAAGTAATACATTCTTATTGATGTTGGCCAGAATGATATCAAATTGCCCTTCCAGTTGTAGCGATTCAATGGTCCCACCAAAAACACTAACATTATCGCAATGGTTCAATTCCACATTTTCAGGGGCATTTTCTATACTCCAGGAGTCGATATCGTAGGCTACAACTTCTCTGGCCCCGAGCTTTGATGCCATGATGGCCAATATAGCAGTACCACAGCCGGCATCCAGTACCCGCTTACCTTTATGATCCAGCGCCATCTGGTTTTTCAACATCAGGTAGGTAGTAGCATGATGGCCGGTACCAAATGACATTTTGGGAGTGATGATGATTTCGTACGGATAGTGCTCATCTATCTTGTGAAAAGTAGCTCTCACAAGGCATTGATCTTCCACTATAATGGGATCATAGTTTTTCTCCCAGTCCTCATTCCAATTCTTCCTTTCTACCTCCTCTGTAGTATATGTTATCGGTGTAAGCTCTGCATACTTTGCGACCAGGTCTTTTACATCCTGTTCAGAAAATTTTTCTATTTCGATATAGCCCTCCACACCTTCTTCTGTTTCCATCATAGAGTTATAGCCAAGCTCACCGAGCTCAGCTATTATGATTTCAGCAAAATCTTCACTACAAGAAAATTTAACCCCTATAAACTCTGCCGGAAGTTTCTCTGCGCTCATTAAAATGACTTTATAATGTCAGTGAAGTCCCTGGATTTTAAAGAGGCACCACCTATCAAACCTCCATCCACATCTTTACAGGCAAATAGTTCTTTGGCATTGTCAGGCTTGCAACTTCCACCGTACAGTATAGACATGTTTTCGGAGATTTCTCCACCATACCGTTCAGCGATAAACTCACGAATTGTGGCGTGCATTTCCTGCGCCTGATCGGATGAAGCTGTTTTTCCTGTTCCTATGGCCCAGATCGGCTCGTACGCAATTACTATTTTTGAAAATTTATCATCATGCAGGTGGAACAGGCTATCGCCAATTTGATTGCAAACATATTCTTTATACAAGCCGTTTTCCCTTACTTCCAGTGACTCCCCGCAACAAAAGATAGGAGTGAGGTTGTTTTCCAGGGCCAGATCTACCTTTTGGGCAAGTTGCTTATGGTTTTCATTGAAATACTCCCTTCTCTCACTGTGTCCTATAATAACATATTCGGCACCTACAGAAGCCAGCATGGCAGCAGAAACCTCACCGGTGTAAGCACCCTGTGCGTTATCATTGCAGTTTTGCGCTCCAAGGTATACCTTATCAACACCGGATATCAATTTCTTTACCTGGGTTAAGTGAATAAAAGGAGGGGCCAAAACGATGTGCACATCTCCCCGTACTTCGTCAGATACCATATTAACAATCTCAGAAGTAAGCTTTAATCCCTCGTCGAGGGTATTATTCATTTTCCAGTTTCCAGCTACAATTTTTTTTCTCATGGTTAGTGTACGATTTTTAGTGGAGTCACAAATATAGTATTTATAATGTCTTTTAACTGATCCTGCTCCAGTTAACGACTGTTTTACGCATTGACTCGATCTGGCTTCTGATGTTGCGGTTATCCGGGTGAGACAGGTCCGGGTCTTTATCAAGTATGGCTATAGCTGCACCTCTGGCGGCCTGCAAGATCTTGCCATCTTTCCCAAGGTCAGCAATCAACAGGTCCAGCACACCGCTTTGCTGAGTCCCCGTGAGATCTCCCGGACCGCGCAATTGCAAATCCGTGTCGGCTATTTCGAACCCGTTGTTGGTCCTTACCATCGTCTCCAGGCGTACTCTGGCTTCCTTGCTTAATTTATAGTTACTTATGAGGATACAATATGACTGGTCTGCCCCCCGGCCTACCCTTCCGCGAAGCTGGTGCAACTGCGCCAGGCCGAACCTTTCGGCATTTTCGATGACCATAACTGAGGCGTTGGGCACATTTACTCCTACTTCTATTACTGTAGTAGCCACCATGATCTTGGTTTCTGCCTTTACAAACCTCTGCATTTCATAGTCCTTGGCATCGGGCTTCATTTTGCCATGCACTATACTTACCGGAATATCAGGGAACGACCTGCAGATACTTTCGTAGCCATCCATCAGGTGTTTAAGGTCAAGTTTCTCTGATTCTTCAATCAATGGGTATACAATGTAAACTTGCCGTCCCTCATTAATTTGCTCCTTAATAAAGCCATTTACTTTCAGGCGGTTTGCATCATAGCGGTGCACTGTCTTGATAGGTTTTCTTCCGGCCGGAAGCTGGTCAATGACTGAAATATCAAGATCACCATACAATGTCATGGCCAGCGTACGGGGAATAGGGGTCGCTGTCATTACCAGCACGTGAGGATAAATGTCCTTGTTTTTCTGCCATAGCTTCGATCGCTGGGCTACTCCAAAGCGGTGCTGCTCGTCCACCACAGCCAAACCAAGGTTTTTGAACTGTACGATATCTTCAAGTAAGGCATGGGTACCTACGATAATGTTTAGATCACCTGACCTCAGATATTCGTGGATCACCTTTCGCTCACTTTTCCTGGTGGAGCCTGTCAACAAGGCAATGGTAATACCCATGCGGTCTGCATATTCTTTCAGCCCCTGGTAGTGCTGTGCCGCCAGAATCTCGGTTGGAGCCATCATTACACCTTGCGCTCCAGAACCCACCACCAGCAGCATACAGATAAAAGCCACTATGGTTTTACCACTTCCCACATCTCCTTGTAGCAGGCGGTTCATCTGCCGCCCCGACTTCATATCATGATAGATCTCTTTAATGACCCGCTTCTGGGCATCGGTCAGGTCAAAGGGCAGGTGCTCCTTATAAAACCTCGTCAGTAGATCAGTATCATGGAATACCTGGCCTTTGAACTTATCTATTCTTGCAAGCTTTAACTTGAGCAGTCGCAACTGCACATAAAACAACTCCTCAAATTTTAATCTAAAGCTGGCCTTTTGCAACAGCTCATTGTTTTGAGGAAAATGAATATTAAACAAAGCTTCTTTCTTTGAGAGTAGCCTGTAATCCGATAATAGCTGTTGGGGCAATGTCTCTCTTATCCGGTGCTCTGCCAGTTGCAGAAGTGTTCTCTGCAACTTGGAAATGGCCTTGCTGTCCAGGTACTTCTTCTTAAGCTTCTCGGTAGTGGAATATACAGGATGCAGATAGCTGGAATCCTCATTCTGATGGGTGAGTAATTCGAATTCCGGGTGGGCAATATTGAGTTTACTGCCAAAGGCGGTAGGTTTCCCAAATACCATATACTCCACACCAGGCTGGAGCTTTTGCAGCACCCATTGCACTCCTTTAAACCAAACAAGCTCAATCTCACCTGTTTCATCGCGCAGATAAGCCTTTAGCCTTCGCTTACGTGGCGGGCCGGCAGCCTCTATATTACGTATCCTCCCTTTGATCTGAACATAGGGCATAGTGCCGTTCAGTTCATTGATCGGATAGAACTTGGTGCGGTCTTCATACCTGAACGGATAGTGTTGCAGCAGTTCTCCATAGGTAAATATGTTGAGCTCTTTGTTTAGTAGTGCCGCTTTCTGAGGGCCAACTCCTTTGAGGAATTCTATTTTTGTATCAAAGAATCCTTGCATGCCTGCAAACTAGCCAAAAATTTTCTTTTGCGTTAATTCCTGCTGCTCCCTTTGAGGTCGTTCCACTTCAGGGTATTCATCATGTGTACGATATCCACTTTTACGTACTCAATAGCCGGTTGCAGGGAATCGTTCTGAACTTGAGTATTGAAGTAAAGAGCCCCACGCAGGAAGTTCTCCGTGGAGTCAGTTGAGATAAATTGAAACTGGCTGGGTACTTCTCCTTCCAGCTCGGCATAAATCACGGTTTTTCCCGATGGAGTTTTGGATATAGCCTCATCAATGGCCGAAGCCTTGATCTGGTGCTTAGCTGTTAAAAAATAGGCATCATCAAAATACTCTTTCAACGAATCCATACTATTGACCACTTTATAAGTAATATGTATATCTGCCTTAAACTGCGGATAGTAAATCTCCACCCAGTAACGGTCCGATATCCATGACGAGTCATTGAGCAGGCGTGCGTGCTTCGAATATTCGAAATGATAGGGGAGTGTATCCGGCAATGGCTGATAAGCATGCTCGGGAAGAATAAAGCGGTTGTACCCTTTAGGCTTTGGTGCGTAATCTACCTCACAACCCCACAAAACTAAAACTATGAAAAAAGCCAACCATAGTTTAGTTATAATCTCCTGTATCTTCATCATTTTCTTTTATAAAGACCCGCACCTTTTTAATACGCTTGTTATCAACCGCTACAACAGTAAAAACATACCGGTCATAGTATACTTTTTCTCCTGCAGAAGGAAGTTTGGTATTAATCTCAAGCAACAGGCCTCCAAGTGATTCACTTTCACCCTTTACTTTTTCAAAAGTGTTCGGGCTTACCTCCAGGATCTTGCAAAAATCATTGAGGGTGGTCCTGCCTTCGAAAAGGTAAGTATACTTATCAAGTTTGCTATATGCAATATCTTCATCGTCAAACTCATCATTTATTTCTCCTACTATCTCCTCTATGACATCTTCAAGAGTGATCAGACCCGAGGTACCTCCGTATTCATCCACCACGATAGCCATGTGCACACGCTTTTCCTGAAAGTCTTTCAGCAAAGCATCAATTTTCTTGTTTTCCGGCACAAAGAACCCTTGCCTGAGCAGTTTGCGCCAGTCAAACGATTCGTCCTGATCCACATAAGGAAGTAAGTCTTTGATGTATAAGATCCCTTCTATGTTATCTATAGTATCAGAATAAACAGGGATGCGAGAAAACCCGGACTTGTTGATCTTATCCATCAGGTCATGAAAGTCCATTTCGATGTCAAACGCAGTGATGTCCATCCTGGATTTCATTACCTGCTTAACAGTAAGAGTCCCAAAGTTGACTATACCCTTAAGGATGTCTTTTTCCTCATCGGTGGTCTCCTCGCTTGTGGTAGTTATTTCTAATGCATGATGAAGCTCTTCAACAGAGATATCATAGCCCTTTTTTGTAAAGCGCCTTTCTATAACACTACTGCTGGTAACCAGTAAAAATGACAGTGGTCTGCATATCGTACTCATCAATTTGAGCATTGCAGAGGTAAGCCTGGCAAACCTGCGGTTGTTAGGCGTAGCGTAAACTTTTGGCAAGATCTCTCCAAAGAATACAATACCTAGTGTAGTAATGGCGGTAAGGATGATAACCGGCGTTCCCTCGGTAGTCTTGGAGTTAAGTATCTCCCACATTACAAATGTTGACAACGTAACCACGGCAACATTTACAAAGTTGTTCATGATAAGTATAGTTGCCAACAGTTGCTTAGGGTGCCTAATCAGGAAGACTATCCGCTTGTCCTGTACATCTTCACTCTCCTTACATTCGGCTATATCTTTTGAGGTAAGCGAAAAGAATGCTACCTCAGACCCGCTTATCAATGCTGACATCACGAGCAACAGCAGAAGGGTTATGCCGCTAATTAAATAAAACAGCGAATCCCCACTGAAGATTGTCGCTAATAAATACTGACTCGGAGGTTCGTCTATTGTTTCCAATACTCAGGATTTATTCTAAAAATCAGAATGGCAGATCGTCAGATTCATCATCCACGGTAATATCAGCCGATGCTTGCGAAGGAGCGGTTTCCTGTGACCTAGATGGTGCAGAAGTATTACCGCCACCACCACCTTCAGACATAGCCTTGGGGGTCAACATGGTCATGTTATCTCCAACGATCTCTGTAGTATATCTGGTCACACCATCTTTTTCCCACGATCTGGTACGAAGTTTACCTTCGATGTAGACCATATCTCCTTTATTAAGGTATTTTTCAGCTATATCAGCCAGGCCTCTCCATAGCACCACGTTGTGCCACTCGGTTTGCTCCCTTCTTTCGCCTGTGTTCCTGTCCTTATATACTTCCGAAGTAGCCACGGGGAAATTGGCTACTGAGGCTCCACTTTCCAAATGTCTTACTTCAGGGTCCTTTCCCAACCTTCCAACAATTATTACTTTGTTAACTCCTGACATATTCTCGTTTTAATCTTCTCATTTTATCTTTTTGCAAAGCTACTAATGTTTTATAAATCTAACTAAAAAATAGTATCATTCAAATAACGAGAAACCAAAACAGGCTTGGGCAATTCATGAATATCGTCATGATCAAAAAACTGCAGTCCCTGGCGGCTTATTTTGCTTAAAACTTCTTCATGGCGCTCCAGATCAACAGTAAAAAAACGCGCATGAAGTCTTCGGTGGGTAAGCACATGTTTATAATCGGCACTAACCTCTACCTCTTTTATATAAGGTGCCAGGTCACTTAAAAACTTATCATTATTAACAAGTTGGTCAAAGTCCCTGAATTCATCATGTTCATAGAGCATATAATCATAAAGCCCACGCCAGATGTCATTGTCCTGGCGTTGCTTCATCGCCATATCATTTCCTCTTTTAAATACTATATAGTGAAAGTAGCGATTCTTGACCTTTACCTTTCCCAGTTTGACCGGCAGCTCCTTCTGCAAGTCATGGATACGCGCATGACATTCTATATTAAATATGCATTCGGCGCACGCCGGTGATTTGGGCGTGCAGTGGGTGGCGCCAAACTCCATGATAGCCTGGTTATAGACATCCGGCTGATCTTCCGGTATCAGTTCATTGGCCAATTCTTCAAACCTGCGCTGCCCAGTACCGCTCGAAATATCATCGCTTATACCGTATACTCTGGCCAGTACCCGGTACACATTTCCATCTATTACAGCTACCCGTTCTTTGAATGCAAATGAGGCAATTGCCGCTGCAGTATATTTACCAATTCCGGGTAGTTTTAACAAGTTTTTATACCCAAAAGGGAATTTTCCACCCAAATTTTCTGCAACTATTTTTGCACACTTATGTAAGTTTCTGGCCCTTGAGTAATATCCTAGCCCTTGCCATAAGCGTAGGATTTCCTGCTCATTGGCCGCTGCCAGTTCATCAATTTTTTCGAAATGTTCAACAAATCTGTTGTAATAAGGGAGGCCCTGAACCACACGCGTTTGTTGCAAAATGATCTCTGAGAGCCATATTTTGTAAGGATCGGTAGTATCACGCCACGGCAATTCCCGTTTATGCATGTTATACCATGTAATTAACTTTTTAGCGAATTTTTTGTTATCCAATTAAGTTATTTTTTAGTCAAAAAATGCTCAAAATGGGGTGTTAGATTTTTGGCATAGTTAATTTTTTTATAATCCCACGGAGCCTAAATTTGCTGACCAATATACACCTAGTAATTAATATCGTTAATCAAAAAGACTATTATTCGTGACTAAAGCAGAAGTAATATCCGAAATATCAGAGAAGACTGGAATCGACAAGTCAGACGTAACAGTTTCTGTTGAGGCATTTTTCAATATTGTAAAAAACTCAATGGCAGAAGGCAATAATATTTACGTCAGAGGGTTTGGCAGCTTTGTAAACAAAAAGCGCAAGAAGAAAATTGCCCGGAACATTTCCAAGAATACGGCAATCGTAATCGACGAGCATTACATACCAAGCTTCAAGCCTTCAAAAGTATTTATTGAGAAAATTAAGACCAGCGACAAAGTAAAGGACGCAAACAGTTAATATACCCTTTGCTTTTAAATCTTAATATTATCCTTGAACTTTGCATTCATTTTTTAACAGAAACTTGATGCTAAAGACAAGGATAATATTAATAGCCAGCGCAGCCCTTTTGGTGCTGCTCATTTTTAGTCTTCCTAAAGTGGTTGTCGACAACGACTCAGAAGGGTTAGGTTCTTCCCAGGAAACCTCTACGGCTGAGTCGCCCAGCTCCGAGCCCGCACCTGCCAATACCCACGACATGGAGCTTTCGGAAAATTCCCGACAAAATATCAAAATTTTAAAGGAAAAACTTACCGCTAGTAAAAATATTGAAAAAAGTGTTATCTTTGCGGACTCTTTGGCAAAGCTGTATCTAAGCGCGAGTAAATACGATAGTGCAGCTAAGTTCGTTGAAATCATTGCTCAAAATATTCCAAATGTGGAAAACTGGCAGAGAGCCGGTGACACATATTATGAGGCTTTCAGTTTTGCAATGGATGCAGAAAAAAGGACTCAAATGGGAACAAAAGCCCGGGAATATTATGAAAAGGTATTGGAAAAGTCTCCTGACAGGCTGGATGTAAAGAACAATCTGGCTATGACTTATTTATCGACATCGAACCCTATGCAGGGTATTATGATGTTGAGGGAAATTTTAAAGCAGGATCCGAAAAACGAAAAGGCCCTGTTTAATATGGGAGCTTTATCCATGCAGTCTAACCAGTATGATAAAGCTATTGAACGCTACAGCAAACTGGTAGAGTTATACCCGGAAAACACACAGGCCCGCTTCTTTTTAGGAGTCAGCTACATGGAGACCGGACAAAAGGATAAAGCCAAAGAGCAGTTTTTAAAAGTAAAAGAGCTGGATGACGATCCACAGGTACACGCTACGGTGGATTCTTATCTGGAAGAAATTGAATAAATTAAAAAATTGTTTAACTGTCCCGATGCATCGGGAGCAAAAATTTTAAAGATATGCCTTGCGGTAAAAAAAGAAAAAGACATAAGATTGCTACTCACAAGAGAAAGAAAAGATTGAGAAAAAACAGACATAAGAAGAAGTAATTCTTGATCATAGTCCCGGTTATGCCGGGACTGTGCGTCTATACAACATCTTTTTAAAATAAGTTTTAATCTCAAATCACATACATTTTGAGTAACGAATTAATAATCAATTCAACTCAAAACGGATGTCGTATAGCCCTATTAAAAGATAAAAGTCTTGTTGAGTTCCATCATGACGAAGATGGTAACCAGTTTACAGTAGGAGATATATACCTGGGCACTGTCAGAAAAGTGGTTCAGGGTCTCAACGCAGCGTTTATTGATATAGGTTATGAGAAAGATGCCTTTCTTCATTATCTCGATCTGGGACCTAAGTTCAGTTCGCTTCAGGATTTCACGAAGCGCGCGCTTTCAAAAAAAAATACCTCCAGTAAACTGGAAAAATTTGGCTTAAAGCCAGACATAGATAAACATGGGAAGATCACCAATGTACTTTCCAGGAATCAACAAATACTAGTACAGGTTGTAAAAGAGCCTATATCAACAAAAGGGCCACGATTATCCTGCGAGTTGTCTCTGGCAGGCAGATATTTAGTGCTTGTTCCTTTTTCGAACACAGTAAATGTCTCTAAGAAAATAAGCAGCAGCGACGAGCGAAAGAGACTCGTAAGACTGGTGTCGTCAATTAAACCTGAGAATTTCGGTGTAATTATAAGAACAGTAGCTCAGGGCAAAGATGTAAGGGAACTAGATTCAGATCTTCGCCATCTTCTTGACATATGGCATCAGGGTGCAAAAACACTTAAAACAGCCAAACCAAGGGAAAAAGTAATCGGAGAGATGAGCAAAGCCTCATCTATTCTAAGAGATGTTCTTAATGAGTCGTTTGACAACATCCATATCGATGATAAAGAGATATACGATGAAGTAAGGACCTACATTAAGACCATTGCCCCTGACAAAGAGAAAATCGTTAAGCTTTACAACGGAAAAGCAAAGATTTTCGAGAATTTTGGCATTGAAAAACAGATTAAGTCTGCCTTTGGGCAGTCAGTAAGCCTCAAAGGTGGGGGCTACCTGATCATAGAGCATACGGAAGCCCTTCATGTTATCGATGTAAACAGCGGTAACAAGTCTAATCGTGAAGAAGACCAGGAAGCTACGGCTCTATCGGTAAACATTGAGGCCGCCAAGGAAATAGCACGCCAGCTCAGGCTGCGCGATATGGGCGGTATAATTGTGGTCGACTTCATTGATATGAAGCGGGCAGAGAACAAAAAGACCATCTACAAAGTCATCAAAGACGAAATGTCCGCTGACAGGTCTAAGTTTACCGTATTGCCATTATCAAAATTTGGCCTGATGCAGATCACCCGACAGCGGGTAAGGCCAGAAATGAACATTACCACTAAAGAAGTTTGCCCTACCTGTCAGGGAACAGGCAAAATAAGCGCTTCTATACTGGTTTCAGACCTTATAGAAAGATCTGTAGACCACCTGATGACTAAACAGAATGACAAGGACATAACCGTAGTGGTTCATCCTTTCATCTACGCCTATTTTACAAAAGGCACCATGTCAAGAAGGCTAAAGTGGTTTTTGAAATATTTCAAATGGATCAAAATGGTTCAGGACTCCTCACTGGCCATTACAGAATACAAATTCCTCAATAAATTCGGAGAGGAAATAGATGTAGGAGAATTGTAAAGTATAAGTAGGTATTAAAGACCTCCAAGGTTTCAAAAACCTTGGAGGTCTTTTTTGTTTATTCACTATAACCCTCCAAGGGTTTCAAACCCTTGGAGGGTTAATCTTTCTCAACTACTTCTCACTAAACTTCAAATACACCACTCCCAGTGGTGGTAAGGTGAGGGTAATAGAGTTGTCTCTTCCATGAGCCTGAAGAGGTTCCGAAGCAATGGCTTCATTGTTTTTTACATGACTTCCCCCATAAGCCTGGTCATCGCTGTTGAAAACTTCTTTCCAAAAACCTTTCTTGGGTACACCTACACGATAATTCTCACGGAGTACGGGGGTGAAATTACAGATCACTAAAACCTGTTGTTTATCGCTTTTGCCTTTGCGAACAAATGAGATGACACTGTTGAGGGCATCGTGGATGTCTATCCATTCGAAACCGGCCTCCTCAAAGCTGATCTCGTAGAGCGCTTTTTCCGTTTTATAAAGCTGGTTGAGGGCCGTGAGTTCCTGTTGCAGCCCCTGGTGGAGCGGATAGTCTGTCAGGTGCCAGTCCAGGCTATTGTCATGAGCCCACTCTGAGGTCTGTCCGAACTCGCCTCCCATAAACAGCAGTTTTGCTCCCGGGTGGGCATACATGTAGCCATAAAGAGCCCTGAGGTTGGCAAACTGCTGCCACTCATCGCCCGGCATTTTATAGAGCAATGGGTTCTTACCATACACTACCTCATCATGCGATAGGGGAAGCATAAAGTTTTCTGTAAAGGCATAATAAGCACTAAAAGTAATTTCGTTTTGGTGATGTTGCCGGTGTACAGGGTCTTTTTTAAAATACTCTAATGTATCATGCATCCAGCCCATCATCCATTTCATACCAAAACCCAACCCCCCAATATAAGTAGGCCTCGATACCATCGGCCAGGAAGTAGACTCTTCAGCTATGGTGTGTACATCGGGAAATTTGGCATAAACAGCTTCATTAAACTCTTTTAAGAATGAAATCGCATCCAGATTTTCATTACCTCCATATTCGTTTGGCTCCCATTCACCCGCCTTTCTGGAGTAGTCCAGATAAAGCATAGAGGCTACAGCGTCTACGCGCAGGCCATCGATGTGGTATTTTTCAAGCCAGTACATGGCATTGCTGATCAGGAATGCGCGTACTTCATTTCTTCCGTAATTAAAGATGTAGCTCTTCCAGTCAGGATGATAGCCTTTTCGAGGGTCTGCATGTTCGAATAAAAATGTACCATCGAAGTAATGCAGGCCGTGCTGGTCTGACGGAAAATGAGACGGTACCCAGTCCAGAATAACACCGATACCTTCCCGGTGTAGCGCATCTATCAGGTGCATAAAATCCTGCGGGCTGCCAAAGCGGCTCGAAGGAGCAAAATATCCGGTGATTTGATAACCCCAGGAACCAAAGAATGGATGCTCCATCACGGGCATGAACTCAACATGAGTGAATCCCATTTTCTTCACGTAAGCCGGAAGCTCCGTAGCCATTTCCCTGTAGCTGAGTGACCTGTTATTGTCCTCAGGCACACGTCGCCATGAGCCCAGATGAAGCTCGTATACTGAAAACGGCTGTGGCTTGCCTGCATTTTTCTTTCGCTTTTCCATCCACGCTTTATCACTCCAGGTAGAGGTAATGTCCCATATTATGGAAGCCGTATTAGGTGGTATCTCCCATTTGAAAGCAAACGGGTCGCCCTTCTCTACTTTATATTCACCATGCCTTGATTCAATGAAATACTTGTAAATGGTACCTTCACCAATACCCGGGATGAAAGTCTCCCAGATACCGGAGCCATCATGCCTGACATTCATCGGATATTCATTTCTTTTCCAGTGGTTAAAATCACCAATTACCGATACCTTCTCCGCATTGGGCGCCCAAAGGGCGAAATAAGTGCCTTTTACTCCCTTATGGGTTATGACATGTGACCCCAGCTTAGTATAAAGCTCGTAATGTTTGCCTTCTTTAAACAGGTGGATATCATAGTCCGAAAAAAGCGTCACATGGTCAATCACCTGCACTTCTTCGGTTTTGGCCGCTTTGTCCACCTTTGGCTTTTTGGTTTTTGGAGGTGTTTTGGTAGTTGCGGCACTGCCTCTTTTAACCGAAGGCCGGGTTGCACTCTTTTTCTCTTTTACCGTTGGTTTAGTGTTTTCTTTTTTAGCCATGGGTATACCTCCTTACTATTGATTTTATGCCCCTCAGTGGTATGATCACCCAGTCGGGGCGGTTGTTTAATTCATAATTCAATTCATAGATAGCCTTCTCAAGAAGGAAGGTCTCGAGCAATATTTTAAGATCCTCCTTATTGTCCGGCACAAAACTCTCTCCCTCTACTTTCGACAGGTAGCCATGCATATAAAAGCGGGTAACGTGATGATACCAGGTCTCTGCCCATTTTTCCAGTTTGCCATCTTTTCTCTGCTGCTCAAATTCCGGCTGCATGATGGTGCTGTATGAAGCATAGTGGAAAGAACGTATCATACCTGCCACATCCCGAAGGGCAGACCGTTTCAGCCTTCGCTCGCTATAGGCCCGGGCAGGCTCTCCTTCAAAATCTATGATCACAAAATCTTTTCCGGTCCACAGCACCTGCCCCAGATGATAGTCTCCGTGGGTCCTTATTTTCATGGTAGAGATTTTATGATCAAATATGCGCTTAAAACACCTCAGTACCTGACCTTTCATTTCAAGCACTTCGCCGGCCTCTCTTTGTATTTCCTCAGGAAGCCTGCTGATACCCTTTTGCAGGTTCTGGAAAGTGCTCCTGGTCAGTGATTGTAACGAAGAGTACAATGACCGCTGATAGTGCAATGAAAACGGCTCTGGTTCAAAATCACTTTCCTCAGGATGCTCTGCCAGAGCCAGATGCATTTCAGCCGTACGCTGCCCCAGCAGGGAAATCCTCTCAGGAAAAGGTCCATCCATCAGGTCGCGCAAAACGGGCGATAGTTTTTTGTAGACCAAAGGCTCCGTAAGGTCTTTTTTTGCCGGCACAGGGTGAGTGGTTTTGGGCTGAGTAAGCACTTTTTCAAAAAACCTGTTGAGCACATCCTTGGTGTACTCCCAGGCATCACCCTGATTGGGGATCAACTCCTGCATCATGCCCAGAACCAGGCTTCCTTCATGCTTCTTGTCATATTCTATGGCTCCAACAAACCGGGGGACGTGGCTATAGGCCGTTTTTTCGGTAAGGTAGCGCGTAATCTCGAGGTCTGGATTGATAGTATTATCCAGTTTCCTGTAAAGCTTCAGGAAGTAGTTATTGTTATAGGTCAGCGAAGTGTTGCTCTGTTCGGCATTTAAAACTTTAGAATGCAATTCTCCATTCGACTTCAAATGACCGTTCTTTTCGCTGGTATAAAAGACCAGGCTGCCTGGCTCAGATTTAAGCTTCCGACCTGCTTTAAGGTTGCTAAACAGGGCATTTCTAAACTCTTCGCTATAAACGGCATCAAAAAGCACCCCTTCGCGATCCTTGAGTATTACATTGGCTATAATTCCTTTCTTATTGATAGCCCGAAATTCCTCTTCATTCTGGTAAGCCATAAATGCCAGTGGCAGTTGATAAACCTCCGGCAAGCCTTCGTTGTAATTAACTTCTATAGTGACCAGTGTCGCAGGCATGTCTTCCACAGGGATGTCTATTTGATTGACCACACTCATACTTTGAATCACCCGTGCCTTGCCTCCAAACCAACGGCATTCATTCATATAAGCCGGCAGCACTTTGTTCTCAAGTTTTTGAAGGTGTTTTCCTGCCAGCAGGTCTGCCCAGGCCATTAGCTTAAAGTTATGTACCTCTCCTTTATCTTCAGTATAGTCTTTTTCTTTATCAAGTATAAACCAATAATAGCCATAAGGAGCCATGGTAAAGAGGTAAGGCCTGTCACTGATCCTAGGAAATTTATTATGGCTGAAAACCTCTACCGGAGTATAATTTTCATAATCCTCCAACTCAAGTTCTGCGGCCTGAGGAAAACGGGAAAGGTTGGCCAGTACCAGTATATCTTCATCTTCGTAAGTACGTGTAAAAGCTATGATCTTAGCATTGGCAGGAGATAAAAAATTGATATCACCTCGCCCGAATGCTTTGTATTTTTTACGCATGGCAATTACACGCTTCATCCACCAAAGCAGCGAAGATGAATTGATCTGCTGAGCCTCCACATTTACAGACTCATATTTGTATTCCGGATCAATAATTACAGGCAGGTACAATTTATGCGGATTTGCACTTGAAAACCCTGCATTTTTATCTGCACTCCATTGCATGGGTGTCCGTACGCCATCGCGGTCACCGAGGTAGAAGTTGTCTCCCATACCTATTTCATCGCCATAGTAGATGACCGGGGTGCCCGGTAGTGAGAAGAGTAGTACATTCATCAACTCTATTTTGCTGCGGTTATTTTCAAGCAAGGGGGCAAGCCTGTGGCGGATTCCGACATTGATCTTTGCCTGCGTGTCCTTGGTATAAACCTTATACATGTAGTCACGCTCCTCATCGGTTACCATTTCCAGGGTAAGCTCATCGTGATTACGCAAAAAGATTGCCCACTGGCACGATTCGGGAATTTCCGGTGTCTGATCAATAATGTCAATAACAGGGTAGCGGTCTTCCATTTTAACGGCCATGAACATTCTGGGCATAATGGGGAAGTGGTAGTTCATATGGCACTCATCCCCATCACCAAAATATGAAGCTGAATCTTCAGGCCACATGTTTGCTTCGGCCAGCAGTAGCTTGTTTTTATGTTTTTTATCCACATGGGCCCTTAGTTCTTTCAGAAAAGCATGAGTCTCCGGCAGGTTTTCGCAGTTGGAATCTTCCCGTTCAAAAAGATAGGGCACAGCATCCAGCCTGAAACCATCCACTCCCATATTGAACCAGAAATCAAGTATTCTGAATACCTCCTTTTTAACCTGCGGGTTATCAAAGTTCAGGTCGGGCTGATGAGAGAAGAAGCGATGCCAGTAATAAGACTTCGCGACAGGATCCCAAGACCAGTTGGAAGGCTCATAGTCGGTGAAGATGATCCTTGCATCCTTATACTTGTTGGGATCATCGCTCCATACATAATAGTCACGATAGGATGAACCTGGCTTTGCTCTTCTGGCCCTTTGGAACCACGGGTGCTGATCAGAAGTATGGTTGATAACCAGCTCGGTTATCACCTTCAGACCACGCTTATGGGCTTCCTTAATAAATTGTTTGAATATTTTAATATCTCCATAGGAGGGGTTAATGCTGTAATAGTCGGCAATATCATATCCATCGTCACGTAAGGGTGACGGGTAAAACGGTAATAGCCAGATAGCCGTTACACCAAGGCCTTCGAGGTAGTCCAGTTTCTCAAGAAGACCGCGGAAATCACCGATACCATCACCATCGCTATCATAAAAGGCTTTAATATGAAGCTCATAAATGATAGCATCCTTGTACCAGTATAAGTCATCGTCAATGTTAACTTTATTCGTTGCCATAGTCATTCTCCTCCCAGAGTTAGTTTTATATTTTTTTAATAGTTGGCGCTAAAGGTTAGGTTCGATTTTAAAAATATGAACAGGCAGTGCCTGCGGGTGCAGCTCTACGTAATTCCATTCATTTTGCCAGGTATATTTGTTGCCCGTAAGCAGGTCATGCACCACAAAAGACTCATCTACAGGAAGATCGAGATACTCAAAGGGTACTTTTACCCAGCCTGACTGCACATATTCAGGGTCAAGATTAACCGCTACGATCATTTTGCTTTGCTTCTCCTGATCAGTCTTGGCATAGCATAGCAATTGCTGGTTATCCACCTCACAAAATGCTACATGCCAGGTAGTTTGCAACGCAGCGTTTTCCTTTCGTACCTTATTGATCTTTGAAATGGCTTCTTTGATCTTTGTGGTTTTCTTCCAATCCCAATGCTTGATCTCATATTTCTCAGAATCCACATACTCTTCTTTACCCGGGTAAGGCTCATTCAGTCCAAACTCAAACAAGGGTCCGTAGATACCGCAGTTCGAAGACAGGGTAGCAGCCAGTGCATACCTCGCAATGAATGCAGACTCAGGCTTATGCTCCAGTGAGATCGGCAGAATATCCGGCGTATTGGGCCAAAAGTTTGGTCTGAAGTACTCCCTTACTTCAGTCCGCGTAAGTTCGTGGAGATATTCCCTGAACTCCTCAGAGGTATTGCGCCAGGTAAAGTAGGTATAGGATTGCGTAAACCCGATTTTGGCAAGTTGCTCCATAATCCTTGGCCTCGTAAAAGCCTCAGCGAGAAAGATAGTCTCAGGGTGCTTACTTCTTACTTCCCTGATCAGCCACTCCCAAAAAGTAAAGGGCTTGGTATGCGGATTATCAACTCTGAATATTTTCACGCCTTTGCTTATCCAGAAATCAATAATACTTTTTAGTTCCTTCCACAGGTTTTCCCAATCATGGGTTTCGAAATTTACAGGCAGCACATCCTGGTATTTCTTCGGAGGGTTTTCTGCATATTGTATGGTTCCATCGGGTCTCCATTTAAACCAGTCCGGGTGCTTAGATACGTAAGGGTGGTCAGGAGAGCACTGGATAGCAAAGTCAAGGGCTATTTCAATGTTAAGCTCATTGGCCTTTTTCACCAGGGCGGTAAAATCATCCATTGTGCCCAGCTCGGGGTTGATAGATTTGTGGCCACCTTCCTCGGCACCTATGGCCCATGGAGAGCCCGGATCACCTTCACTGGCAGTTACAGCATTGTTTTTCCCTTTTCGGTGTTTACGTCCTATGGGATGTATAGGTGGAAGATATATAACATCAAAGCCCATTTTGGCTATTTCCGGAAGCACCTGCTCACAATCCTTAAACGTTCCGTGTTTCCCTTTAACGGGAGAGGCGGATCTTGGGAAAAATTCATACCAGGTGCTGAACAACGCCTTTTTTCGCTCTACATTAACTTGCAATATCCGGTGATAGGTTCGTGTAAAGCTATGCTCCTGTGCTACAAACATAGCCTGGGTAGCGTCGTCACTGAGGGCCTCCTCCACAGCATCCGCATCCTCAGTACCATTACGAAATAGTTTTACCCATTTTTCCAGCTTTTTACGCTGAGGTGCAGATACTCTGGCCATACCATCTTCCATAAGTTCCGCACCGATCAAAAGCTCTGTTTTTATATCCTGTTTGGCATCAAACTTCTTTTTGAGGCCATCCTGCCAGGTACCATAGTAATCAATCCAGCCTTTGATGGTATATTCATAAAAACCCTCCTCTTCAGGGGTAAAAGTAGCCCTCCAATGATCGTTGGTCATAAAAGTCATGGGTACCTCAGTCCATTTACCTGCTTTGGCCGATTTTCCTTTTGCAGGTTTTTTTACCTTGCGGTAAAGCAGTGCAGCCTCAACCTTATCATGACCATCTACAAAAATGTCGGCATTTACAACCACCCGTTCACCGACCGTTCTTTTGATCGGGTACTTGCCGCCATCGATAAGCGGTGTTACATTTTCAATGGTCACACGTTTTTGTCCTTCCA
>NZ_SMLW01000502.1 GCF_009711405.1 Fulvivirga kasyanovii
TTTTTTTTGTCATGATATTTGTGGTTTCTACTCTATGGAGGTTGCGAATTTAACAAAATTCGTTATGCAATTGAAGCCTGGGAATATATAAATGGAATTAAATAAACCAGCTTCGGGTTTTTATCGTTGATTCTTTTTAAATATTTTACATTATGATCCAAATACTGTTATTTTCTATATTGAGCCTCTTACCGGTGGTTCCCAAGGAAAGCTCAGCTACCAATGTGTGCTTAAGTGCAGAAGAGCAGAAGCTTTACAACATTATTAATGATTACCGGAAAAAAAAGAAATTACAACCTATTCCATTTTCTGCCAAACTAACAAAGGTCGCCCAGGTGCATGCAAAAGATTTGGCAGACTACTATAATTTTGATCCAACAAATGAATGCAACCCCCATAGCTGGTCTCAAAACGGCATGTGGACTTCATGTTGCTACACCAATGACCATAAAATGGCAAAATGCATGTGGGACAAGCCAAAGGAAATTGCGGGATACGACAGCCCTGGCTATGAAATTGCCTACTACAGCTCCGCAGGAGCAAATGCAGAAGAAGGCCTCCAGGGATGGCAAAAAAGCCCTAGCCACAACCCATTGCTAATTAACTCGGGGATGTGGAAACAAGTCAACTGGAATGCCATTGGTATAGGAATATATAAAGAGTATGCAGTAGTTTGGTTTGGACAACAAAAAGATGACGAATCGCAAATAAATACCTGCGACAACCGCTAAGTTATTCGGAACTAAGACATCGCTTAATATCTTTGTTATTACCAAAAATAACAAGAATATCACCTTTTTCGAAAGTAGTATTTGGAGTAACAACTCCAAGTACTTTCCTTTTTAAGGAGGATTGTCCTATTATATTTTCTTTCTTAACCATTCTGATTACGGTCAAAATGTTAAGATTGAATTCAGCCCTAAAATTTGTTTCCTGAACGGTTTTCCCAATATACTCTTCCGGCACCTCAGTTTCTACAATATTATAGTCCTCAGAAATTTCAAAGGAATCCACTACTCCTTTAATCTGAAATCTTTTAGACAGGCGATGGGCCGACTCTTCCTCGGGTCTGATTATTTCTTCAACACCAATAGCTTCTATTACTGTTTGGTGCAAATCTGAAATAGCCCGACCAATGATTTTCTTTGCTCCCAACTGCTTTAATATTGCAGTTGTGAGTACTGAGGCTCCGAAGTCTTCTCCAATAGCTACTATTACTGCATCACTATCCTTTAAAGGTAAGGTTTCCATAGCGGCTTTATCACCAGAGTCCAGACAAATTGTATGAGTTACCCTTTCTTTAAACTCATTCACTTTCCTCATATCATTATCCACTGCAATCACTTCAAAACCCATCTCGGTAAGGGCAATAGAAAGTGTTGAGCCAAAGTTTCCTAAACCGATAACTATATATTTCATTTTTATGATTTTAAATACTTCGAATATGTAGGACTTTTAAGTTACAAATACATTTTCTGATGGATATCTGTAGCTCTGTGTTTTCGCGCTGGCAATCAGTGCCGCTAGTAAGGTAAGGGTGCCTACCCTACCCAAAAACATGGTTATAATGATTACAACCTTACTTGCATCACTCAAATCTCCTGTTATTCCTAAACTCAGACCTACGGTACTGAAGGCTGAAAAACATTCGAAAATTACAGAGAGCAGGGGAATGTCAGGATTAAACAAGACTACCAGAACTACCGATGTACCAATTACCAGCAAAGAGAGTAACACTACCGAGAATGCTTTTCTTACTGATTCATTTGTTATCTCTCTACGAAAGATCTCTATGCGATCCTTTTGTTTAGATATGCTTAACACATTTAAAATGGCTACAGCGAATGTGGTTGTTTTCAAACCACCTCCGGTTGAGCCTGGTGAAGCTCCGATCCACATCAGAAACAGATAAATTAAAACAACTACAGCGGACAGTGAGGCCATATCAACCGTATTGAACCCTGCTGTTCTGGGTGTTACCGCTCCAAATACTGCTCCGGCGAATTTACCATACCATGGCAACTCAGACAGTGTATTATCATATTCTGCTATATAAAAAACAAAAAAACCAACGATAAGAAGTATTGCTGTAGTTGCCAGCACCATTTTAGTGTGTATGGTAAGGTGCCGTCCCCGGTGGGCGTATGGCTTATCCTTAATCAGGAACAGATACTTATTTACTACATAATATTTCAATGACTTATAGATATCAAATATTACCGGGAAACCAATACTTCCAAAAAATATCAAACACGCAATAATGATCTGCATGCCATATTGAAACCTTACTATGGGTTCGTAAAGACCATTACTCATAGTGGAAAAACCAGCATTACAAAATGCTGAAATCGAATGAAAGACGGCATACCAAACAGCTTGTGAGGTATCAAAAGTATCTGCCACTGAAAAATAGATAAAAACAGCACCTATGGCCTCAATTACTAATGTGACCACCACCACTTTAATAATGGTGTTTAATATTTCACTGATTTTACTTTCGTTGATAAATTCTTTTATAAACAACGTATTCTGGTAACTGGACGCTCCTTTAAAGAAGAATCCAAAAAAGGTAGTAAAAGTCATAATACCTAAACCTCCGACCTGAATAAGAATCAGTATTATCAACTGGCCGAAATGTGTAAAACGGGTAGCTGTATCTACAACTATTAAACCGGTAACGCATACTGCACTTGTAGAAGTGAACAAGGCCTCTAATATCGACAGGTGCTCAGTCGTGGCACGTGGCAGCATCAGTAGGGCCGTTCCTATAAGTATCAAAAGTAAAAAGCTGCCAATAAAGAGTAGCGCGGGATTAAGGTCGAGTCGTTGAAATCGGAGGGATTTTTTGGACAGCTCAATAATAAAAAGAAGAATAACACTAAAGCGTAAAAACACTACATCTGTCACAACATTTGCAAATGTAACTTCACTAACCTGACCTGCGGGAATAAGTATGTTCATTGTAAGTAGGACAGATATAACCACAAACAAAAAGTACTCAGAGTAAAGTATCCTTCGCTTTTCAGTACGTCCAAAGAGTTTCATAATTATCCTGACAAGGATAACAAACAGAAATGCCGTTACACATAGGAAGTACCATATGTGCATGATGATAACAATATGAAAGGGGAGCTTAAAACCAGCTTCTATGATTATGCTGACGAACGCCAGGAGGCTTGTAATAAAAAGCCCTGAACCAAGCATCCATTTGATAGCCTGGTTCAGGGAACTTATAATTTTAGTTAGGTCCAAATGACTCAAAATACCACCTCAGTTTAATGTTAAATTTGAGGCAACAAATAAAGGCAGAAAAATTAATATTGTTCTTCCTCGTTGGGAAAATCCTTTGCTTTGACATCTTCAATATAGTGGCTCACCGCATCGGTAATAATAGTGTAAAGGTCAGCATAGCGACGCAAGAACCTGGGCTTAAATTCTTTAGTAATACCAAGCATGTCCTGCATTACCAATACCTGTCCATCAACATGATGACCTGCTCCTATGCCTATAATGGGTATGGATACCTCCTCAGCAACTTTTTTTGCCAGATCAGCAGGGATTTTTTCAAGTACGATAGAAAAGCAGCCACACTCTTCAAGTAACTTGGCATCCGCAATTAGCTTTTTTGCTTCCTCTTCTTCCTTAGCCCTTACGGTATAGGTGCCAAATTTAAAAATGGATTGTGGTGTCAGGCCAAGGTGCCCCATAACTGGTACGCCGGCACTTAATATTCTTATTACTGACTCTTTTATTTCACTGCCACCCTCCATTTTCACGGCATGTGCGCCAGATTCTTTCATGATCCTGATCGCTGACCTAAGTGCTTCGGAGGAATTTCCCTGATATGAACCAAAGGGAATGTCTACAATCACAAACGCTCTTTCCACCGCTCGAACAACCGAGGTGGCGTGATAGATCATTTGGTCCAGTGTAATTGGCAATGTGGTTTCATGACCAGCCATAACATTGGAGGCAGAGTCACCCACCAAAAGCACATCTATGCCTGCCCCATCTAAAATTTTTGCCATTGAATAATCGTAGGCAGTAAGCATAGAAATCTTCTCACCTCTGTTTTTCATTTCCTGAAGCTGGTGAGTAGTAACTTTTTTTATGTTGGATTTATGAACAGACATACTTAAAATTCATTTTTATATTTGTTTGACATTTGGGATAGTAACCGTGAAGGTAGTTCCTTCCAGCTCTTCACTATCCACTTCAATTTCAGCATTTAGTTTATCGGCAACTTTTTTTACTATATAAAGCCCTAAACCTGAACCTTCACTTTTCTCAGTAGCCCGATAAAACATATCAAAGATATGGGGCAATTTGGATTCTTCAATCCCGTCTCCATTGTCCTCCACCTTAATTATGGCCTTTTCTTCTGTAACCTTTGCTTCTACAAGTACATATGACCGGTCTTTATGGAAGCTTCTGTATTTAATGGCATTAGAAATAAGATTGTTCAGGATGATCCTGATTCTGGTTAAATCTGAATGAAAGGGAATGGGTTGTGCTACTCTTGTAACTACCTCAAGTCCTTTGGTGTCGGTCGCATTATAGTAGCTGGATATGCTGCTATTAATTTCAACCATAAGATTAATAGGAACATGCTGATCATTTACACGATCATTTCTGGAAATACTTAATAGTTCAACCACCAGGTCATCAAGGCGCTTTACACTACTTTCAATTTTGTCTATACATTCCTTTTTTATCGCCTGGCTCTGTTCCATTCTATATAGATCGATGAGTCCCAAAACAGACCTTAACGGCGACCTCAAATCATGCGAGGCATGATATACAAAGCTATCAAGTTCAAAATTCACCTTTTGCAATTCCAGAAGGTTTTCCTTGGTTTGAGTGATATCTTTCAATACACATTCGAAAACCTTTTCATCAGCATAAAGTACGGCGCTAAAGGAAACCCAGATAAGTTGTCCGTTGGCAGTTTTCACCTGAATCTCCAGGTTATCTACAGCTCCCCGATCTTTTAGTAGTTCCAGAACCCTTCTCTTCTCTTTATCATCGTAAAAGAAGTCAAAATCAAGTGGAAGCTTCTCTTGTTCATTGACTCCAAGCATATGCCAAAATTTATCGTTGGCTTCTATTATTTTACCTGTCTCGGAGTCGCTTCGGAGCATGGCCACAAGCGAGTTTTGGAAAAGGTTTCGGTATTTCTCCTCACTTTTCTTCAGCGCATCGGCAGCTTTCTTTTGTTCTGTTATATCCGTATGTGAACCGGAAATTCTTACTGCCTTACCTTTATCATCATGAATTATTTTCGCTTTGGAAAGTATCCACCGGTAAGAGCCATCTTTGTGCTTTAACCTAAAAATTTCCCTGTAGCTATCTGTATCACCGTCAAGATAGGCTCTGAATGTGCTAATTGCCCTTTCCCTGTCTTCAGGATGCAGTAGGCTTTCCCATGAAAGCAATCCTTTGTAGCTTACTGCCTCGTTTTCATCAAATCCGAGCATAGTTTTCCAGGGTGTGGAGACAAATGCTACATTATTTTCAAAGTCCCAGTCCCAGAGGCCATCGTTAGCTCCATTGGCCGCTGCTTCGTATTTATGGAGTTGATCCTTTAACGAAGCTATTTCAGGACTTTTTTGCGCCAAACTACTTATGGGGTTTTCGTTATCGCCTTTCACATTTAACAGGATTTTAAATATTCAGGCTTGACAGTTCCTGAATAAACTTGTCTAAGATAAATGGATGATGGCTCTAATACAAGTTTATCAGTTATTGAAGGTATACTTCTTTTTGATCGCTTTCTAATTGTACCTCAACGTGTTCGTTTATGGTGGTGGATAGTTGATACCCGGCATATTGAGTTAATATAGGAAACTGCGTATGGCTTCTGTTCACCAAAACCGCAGTTTCTATTTTTTTTATTTTTACATTGAGAAAAGGTTTGAGGCTATAAGCCATTGTACGACCGGTATTCATTACGTCATCAATGAGTACAATGCTCTTATTTTTTAGCTGGGACACCTCACAAGTCAGGGATATTTCACTTTGGGTAGGGGCGAACTTATCCAGCTTTACCCCTATCAATGTAATTTTTACCGGGGCAATAGCTTCCAGTTCTTTAAGTAAAAGCTTAGCCAATTCATACCCCTGATCATAGATCCCTGCAAGTATTATTTCTTTTTCCTGCGAATTGTTCTCATATATTTCATATGCGATCCGCTTTATTTTTTGTCTTACTTGCGCATCAGTTAAAATCAAACCTTTCTTTCCCATAGCTTAAGGTATTGGCATTACTTTACTGTCCTTAAAGGTAGACAATATCACAAGAGATTGCATATTATCAACTACTTCAATATTGGTTACTTTCTCCAACATTAATTTTTGATAGGCTGCAATATCCTGAGCAATAATTTTCAGTATAAAATCACCTGAACCTGTTATATGGTGACATTCTATTACCTCATCAATTTCATTAATCGCCTGTGTAAAAGCTTCTATATTGACTTTATTGTGCCCCTTCAAGGATACCATTACAAATGTACTTACTCCAAGCCCCACCTTTTCATTATCGAGCATGGCATGATAACTTTTTATTATTCCCGAAACTTCCAGTTTCTTCACTCTCTCTAATGTTGGCGCAGGTGACAGGCCGATCTCGTTGGCGAGTTGGGCATTGGTAATTTTGGCATTGGCCTGAAGAATTTCCAATATCCTGCGATCAATTTTGTCCAGCTTAATTTTCGGTTTCATTTATTCTTATGTTTGAGTTTTTGACCATTCGATATAACAGAATAAGACAACTTGCTTATTCACAAAGCATTATTCTAATAAAATGCTATTGCACTCTATAAGATTTATACCACAAAATATTATTTGGTGCGAAGATAGATATAAAATACAAATAGGAAGGGGATATAAAAAAAGATATTGTTAATTCTAAGTTTATTAATTTTCAACTACTACTTTATACATAGCTGTTTTCCCTCCGGAAGAAGCCTTTATCATATAAATGCCTTTGTCAATATCAGCGGTATTAATAAGGATGTTATTCATACCGGCCGAGAGCGCATCAATCTCTATGTTCTTTACTAAATCACCTCTTGTACTAAAAAGTTGAATAGTAGCTGAATTTCGATCATTTGATATGATCTGCAGGTGTAACTGGTTTGATGCAGGGTTGGGATAAGGGGCCAGAATAACCGTTTGATTATTACTAAGGTTAATACAACGTGTATTGTTAGCCAGGTCATTTTCTTCCAAACCTTCAAACATTGGCGTTACCGTAACACAGAGATAATCCAGGCTTTGAGGGTCAATGTTAAATCCTAAATTGATGTTTACAGATTGCACCGGTGCCCCTGCAGACACACGAGGGTTCAAAGTTTGGTTAATGACCTTCTCTATAATAGCCTGATTGCCCAGGTCTATGGAAGCTTTAAAGCTATCAATAGTTACCGTACCATTATTACCAACGGTCAGTATTACTTCCGTTGCGTCGGTAGGGTTTCTGTTGAGTGCAGTAAGTACAATATCCAAGTCAGGATACAAAACATTTATTCTATGAGTTGTAGTGTCATTACATCCGTTCTCGTCACTTGCCACGAGTTTAACGTCGTAGGAATCTTCTTCAGTGAATGTATAGGTTGGATTCTCTATATCGGAAGTATTGCCCTCTTCAAATATCCATTGAAAACTATCTGCCCCGACTGACTGATTTGTAAACTCAACATCAAGTGGTGGTGCCCCAAAGGTAACAGAGGGTTCAAACGCGGCTGTGGGTGCCTCATTGATCTGTATAGGCTGTGTAACGGAATAATCGCAACCATTTTCCGTCATTATAGTGAGACTGACATCATAGTTTCCCACTTGACTAAATGCATGATATGCCGAAGAATCTACACTGGTTGCCTGATTCGCAAAGTTCCAGCTCCTTGAGGTAATCGGGTCTCCGAGCGGATCAGTAGTATCGAAAAAATGAGCCTCGGAGTTATCGCAAGCCTGCTCCACTCCGAACGAAACGGACGGTGCGGGTTTAACACTAACCGTTTTATAGGTTGTGGAAGTGCAAAGATTTTCTGAGGTAACTGTCAATCCAATATTATAATCCAGGGCAAACTGAAATGTTGCTTCCGGGTTTTGTTCAGCACTGAATACTCCACCCAAATCCCAGGACCAGGTGGTAATACCCTGCCCGGGTACCGGGTCTGATGTATCCGTAAACTGCACTGCTTCATTGATACAAAGTTTATCATATTCAAAGTCAGCTACCGGTGCTTGTTTTACATTCACCACCTGTTGAACTGAATCTTTACATCCATTGGTAGTTTGCGCCACCAATTTGACATCAAAAGCACCGGATGTGGTAAAGGTATGTGTTGGATTCCTGTCTGTGGATGTGTTATTTCCTGATGAGGGATCATCAAAACTCCATTTCCACGAAGCAACATTGGCATCTCCAACTGTGGTCTCATCGGTAAAAGCTGTAGGAGTACCTTCACAGGAAAGGTCATTGGTAAACTGCACATCTGGCAGCTCATAGACGTTCACCTCCAAAACCTTCGATGTCTGACATCCGGCACTATTCGTCAGAGTCAGGGTAACATCATACGTACCTGGCGCCGCATACTGGAATAGCGGGTTTTCAAGATTTGAGGTAAATCCATTGCCAAAATCCCAATGTGTAGATGTGATGTCTCCTGTTGAAGTGTTATTAAATTGAAGGGCTTTGCCTACGCAGTCGTCGTTGACGGTGAACTGAGCTACTGGCCCGACACTTACATCGCTGATATTTTGAACGGATTCAACAGAGCACCCTGGAATAGTTGCTACCAATTTAATTTCTTTTGCCCCTCCTGTTGGAAATTCATAACTAAGATCTTCGGTAGTAGCCACTGATACTCCGTTTACAAACCACTCATAGCTGATATTACCATCGTAGTTGCCTGGAGTAGTGTTTTCAAAGAGGTAAGTGTCGTTGGTACAGATGGTGCCGGAGGGAAGACTGAATGCGGGTGCTGGTTCAGGAAATATTGTAATGTCTTTTTGAGTGAAATTCTCACAGCCATCGGGGCTCGTTACTTCTAGGGTAACGGTGTATTCTCCCGCGGATGCGTAGGTATGATTTGGGTTGGCAGAGGTTGAGGAGTTGCCATCTCCGAAATTCCAATTGTAGGAATTGATGTTGCCTGATGTGTTGATAGATGAGAAGTTGACGGGGGAGGAAAGGCAGATATTTTGGGAAGTGAGGTCTATGTCAGGGGCTGTTTGGGAAGAAACAGTGAGTGTTTGTAAGCTCATATCACTTTCTCCGCTATCATTATACGCAGTAAGGGATACATAAAATACCCCCGCATTCCGGTACATAATGTTGTATGGCGTTTCCTCTATAGAACTATACTGATTAAGCTCACAATGATTCTGGAAGGAAGCATAGACTAAAGTTTCATCTATTGCGTTCATGCTAATGATGTTCCAGAAAGAATTGCTCTTTATAAGCTCAAGATGAAACTGACGATTATAGAGCGGGGTTGAGGCTAGTGCTGTAACCGTTGGACTAAGATTTTCTAAATCGTTGCCAAAGTTTAATCTATATAACTCACCAAAATTAGTAATTACAATACCATAGTATTCCCCTGCGTCAAGCCCTATTTCTATTCCTCTGAATTGGGTAGAACTAAGCGAAGGTGTAATTCTGGTTGGAAGTGCATCACTATATAAACTACTTCCAAAATCATATCTCCTAACTCTACTGTCATTTATAGAACCCGTAAATGCATACCACCTCCCATTATATTCCTTCAAAAGTATATCATCCAACCCCGTACCAATGGAGCTACCTGTTGTAGTAATAACGTCAGAAGGAGAGGGGTTAGTTTTAAGATCACTTCCCAAGTTGACAAGTGTAAGTTTATTTAGGCCAGAGTTAGTAACTACCGCGATATAATTTCCTTCATCTTTGGCAATGTCCAACCCGCCAACTACATTACCCCCGATACCAGTTAAAATCACCTCAGCTATAGGTTCATTAAGCAGCGTATCACCAAACCTCACTCTTATTAATGTAGAATTATTAGTATTAATCATGAAAGCGAACCACTCTGCCCCATCATAGATAAGCTTTACTGGATCTGGACCAGAAAGCAAACCATTTATATTTCCCAAATTCTGAATTGTAAATATTCTATCATTTATATCACTTCCAAAATTTATTCTGAAGACACTATTGTTTGATCTGCTCGTTGCGATACCGATCCAGTTTCCACCGTGGTACCCGATATCCATATCCGTAGGGGTAGCCATCTCACCAATTGATCCTGCCGACTCAAACACTAATGAGTTGGTTAAATCCCCCTCACAAAAATCCCATTGATAGCTTGTAGCATCTGAGGATACATTTTGAATGGCAACATTCTCCTCAAGGCAAACAGACGGTGGAAGGATGAAATTTGCCGAAGGTTGACTGAATAAAGCAGCACATTCAATTAAAAAAAATACACTCGCTAATAAAAATTTGATATTCATAGGATATATGTATATTCCATGTTAGATCATAATGTAACTTCTACGGTATTATGAGTCATCAACAAATTAACCATAAAAGATTAAATTTAGTTACCTCGGGACAAAGAATTTAGGTACTACCGAAGTGCAATCCTAACTATTGTAGACTCTTACCACCTTGTCTACCATTTTATCAAGACTAAACTTAAGACTAATACTTTTCTTGGCATTTTCAACCATTTGCTTTGTATAACCATTGTCTTGAAGCATTCTTACTGTTTCCTTAGCAAAGGTTTCAATATCAAAAGGTTCGACCAAAATTCCATTTACACAATGTTCAATTATTTCATTGCAAGCCGATACATTAAAGGCTATAACGGGTACATCTTCATTAAACGCTTCTAAAATAACCAGCCCAAACCCCTCTGAAATTGAAGGAACCATAAACAGATCAGACATTCTTAATAATTGTTTTACGTCTTTCCTAAAGCCAAGAAACACCACCTTATCTACTAAATCCAAACTTTCAGTAATTTGCTCCAATTCAGATCTCATCAAGCCGTCGCCTACTATTAAAAGTCCAGCCTCCGGCACACTCTCCAAAACTTTTTTAAAAGCCGCAATAGCATATTTATGCCCCTTGTATGGAACCAGTCTGCCTACAATAATAATTTGTTTTTCAAAGTACTTATGGTTAGCTGATCTTGCTTCGGACCTGACTGGTGTATGTTCATCAAAACCGTGATGGATAGTTACTATTTTGTTTCCTCTGCTTATCCCTCCTTTAACAAAAAGGTCCCTTATTCCATCTGACACAGCTATAGAACGGCTTATAAATTTCTCACAAAACCAGCACACTAAGTAGTAAACATTAGAGGATAACTTTTTGTAATTAAAGCCATGCTTCTCTATAAACCTTTCTTCATAACCATGCTTAGTTGATATCCATTTAAATGATTGAGGTAAAAATATTTTTTGCCATACCATTATAAAATCTGCATGTAGCAAATGTGTATGAACAATATCGCACTTGTGTCGCATCAGATAACGGCCAATATTGAATAAGGTAAAAATATTGTATCTTATGATAATTACGTCTATACCTTCCTTTTCGAGTATCTCAAGAAACAATTTGCTTTTCGCTAAATCATTTTTGTGAATTATTGCTAAAAATCGGCTATTTACTCCTCTTAGTCTAAGAAGCTTTATAAGACTTACAATATGCTTTTCTGATCCGGAATAACCGCCAACTTTCTGTACATGAAGGACTCTCATTCCACAAATAACTTATGGTAACTTTCAAACATAATATCGCAGGATAATAACTCTTTTGCATATTGCTCAGACTCATACCCCAAAGATTTTCTTAGTTTTGAATCTTCCCTTAATAAAATAATTGATTGAGCCATTTGCTCAACATTACGGCATTCAACTAAAATCCCATTTTTCCCAGAAGTGATCAAATTATTAACCCCCATTACATCAGATGCTATAATTGGAAGCCCACAGGCTTGTGCCTGCATTATAGCCGTGCTCATGGTTTCTCCTAAAGTAGCATGCACATAGAGATCCAATTCATTTAAGAAAGCAGGTATTCTATCTTCAGATAAACGCCCCAGAAACATCACCTTGTTTTCAACACCAAGCTCCTTAGCCAAAGCCTGTAATTTTACCATGGATTCCCCTTCCCCTGCAATTTTTAACACTAGATTCTTACAATCGAGTTGGCCCAAAGCTCTAATAAGCGTTTCATGATCTTTAATTGGAACAATCCTACTTAACATGCCAATGCTAAATGTCTGACTATCATTTTTTTTTGTGGGCTTAAAAAAACCAAGGTCAAGGCCGTTTGGTATGACAGCAACTTTCGTGTCATCAAACAACCATTTATACTTATCCTTTATTTGGCTTTGATACAAATCTGTTAAAAACACGACCTTATCAGCAAACATTAACGAAATGCCCAGCAAGTATTTCTCCAGTTTGGTTTTCAAATGATTGGCCTGAGTTTCTCTAACAACTATCTTAGCTTTATAAAACAGTCCATAAAATAGTGCCGGAATTATATTGTAGCTTGAATGAAGAAACACAACATTCGGTTTTTCCCTTTTAAGGGCTTTAAAAACTTTCGGCCAAAAAAGCCAATCCATTCCGGGTTTCTTTTTCACATAATTAAAGGGTATATTCTTAGCTATCAACTTATCTGTGACATCAAGACTTGGGTCCTCAACCCCATAGAATATAGTACTATATTCAAAGTGAGAACCTTTGTCAGCCCCTAACAGAGTAAAGAACACATTGGTATGTCCTCCCAAACCTGCATACACAAGATGGGTAATCTTCATTTCAGTTTGCTTAATAACCATTTAAAAAATAAAAGCGGCCCTCTCAAAAAATTACTAACTAATGAGATACCTCCCTTATAGTAATGCCCTTGTGTACATAGCCTAACCGAGTATTCTCTATCCAAAAGCAAAGGATCCATGATATATAATCTGTCAAGTTTATTCTCAAATTCCTTGAGTTGCTTCTTCAGGGAATTGTCATTTCCACTTACCCCATCCTTACCATACCTTTTCCTTTGGTGGTACAAAAAAGCAATTACTCTGCCTACAGTATAATTAAGAGCGTTTGAGGGCTTTGTGTTAGTTATTGAAGCTGGATTATACCTATAAAAGTAAAGATGCTGAGGAACATTTAACATTTTGAACCGTTCTAATATTAACGATATCCAATACCAGTCTGCTCCACCTCTTCGGTCAAAATAATCATTGAAACCACCAATATCAAGATATACACTTCTTCTTATCATCACAGACGCACTGGTGAAAGTATAATCTTCAGGAATAAATTTTGTAATTCCCTCGTGGGTCAATGGGAAGTTAGACCTTTTTAACACTTTACCGTTGTTATCAAGTTTCACAGACTGTGTCCCACAAACACCTATTTGCCTATGATTTTTAAAAGCTTGAAGCTGCACGTCCAACTTGGTTGTATCACACCAATCATCAGCATCCTGTATGGCAATATAATCACCAGCGGCCATTGCAAATAGCTTATTTACAGTCTTCAGATTCCCTTGATTGCAATTATTATGATAAAGCTTAATTCTGCTGTCATCATACTTTTCTATAATTTCCCTTGTGTTATCTGTTGAACCATCATCCGCTATTAACAACTCCCAATTACTGTAGGTTTGATTTATTATACTTTCAATCGCAACTCCAATATAAGGAGCGGCATTATATGCCGGCATTATGACTGACACCAATTCCATAAATATTTATTTCTTTAGGACTGCCTCTATTTTTGGAAGAACCTTAGATATTGCAAAATTTTCTTCCATAAATCTCTGCTTGTTATTCAAATTATATGAATCTGGGGATTTAAAATAATATTTGATTTTTTCCACAAGTTCTTGAGTAGTTGAAAAAATCCATTTCTCCATCGGATCATCTAAAATCTCAGATGTTGCTCCAACTTTTCTGGCTATTACCGGTGTATCTGCCATAATCGATTCAACTATAACCCTCCCAAATGATTCGTTGACAATGGAAGGAAACACCAGTAAGTTTATTCTTGAAAAAAAGCTAGTAGTATTGCTTACATGGCCAACAAACTCCACCTTTCCGTTCAACCCTAATTTCTCTATTTTTTCTTTTAAATGCCATTCATATTCAAAGTGTTCCTTTCTTTTTGGCGTGCCTCCAACTAACAAATAGTATTTTGGGTCCTCATTGAGAATCGCTAATGCATCTATCAAATGATGTAACCCCTTAGGTTCCGCCAGCCTCCCCAAAAAGCCTATCACTTTTAATCCATTGCTTTTTTCTGGTTTCCTAAACTTCAATTTATCCATACAAAA
>NZ_SMLW01000511.1 GCF_009711405.1 Fulvivirga kasyanovii
CTCTCGTAAAATTACAATCTATTGATTCGAAACTTGACGAAATAATCAAATTAAGAGGAGACCTTCCTGATGAAGTTCAGGATCTTGAGGACGAAATCGAAGGGTACAAGACCAGACACGGAAGGTTTAATACCGAACTGGAAGAGCTGGAACAATCTATAAAGGATAATAAAGCCGGGATCAAAGAAGCAGAAAAACTGATCCAGAAATACAACGAACAGCAAAACAACGTAAGGAACAACCGCGAATTTGACGCTATTACCAAAGAAGTTGAGTTGCAGGAGTTGGAAATCCAGATACTGGAAAAGAAAATCAGAGAAGCACAGGAAGCCATCGAAAGAAAGAAAGAGGAGATTGACGGCATTCAGTCGCTAATTGATGAAAGAGGTGCTGATCTGGAAAGCAAGCAACAGGAGCTAAAAGAGATTCTTGAAGACAGCCAGGAGGAAGAAAGCCAACTGAGGAGCGACAGAGAAAAAGCTACCAAGAAAATTGAGCCTAAACTTCTTAAATACTACGAGAAACTAAGGGCTAATCTTTCAAACGGCCTGGCCGTGGTAACTGTAAAAAGAGGAGCTGCAGAAGGTTGTAACATTGTAATCCCTGCTCAAAAGATCGCTGAGATCAGAGAAAAGAAAAAGATTGTAATTGACGAACACTCAGGCAGGATTTTAGCGGACGTAGACATGGAGTCTATGACCGAAGAGAAGCCTAAGAGAACTACGAGAAGAAAGAAAAAAGCATAATATTGGCTTTAAACAAACACATACTTTTAAAAAAGGTAAGTTTCAACGCTTACCTTTTTTTATGCTTTATATTCCCGGTTTCCCTGCTGGGCAATGGCACTGACTGGGAATTCAACAAAGAAGAAAAGCAGGCCTATAATTATATCATCTCCCTTCAACTGGACAAAGCTACTCCCCTGCTGAGCGATAAACGCCCGGCCTCTGCTTACCTCAAAAACCTGAGCGAGTCCATTCGGCTGATCATCACAGAAGACCCCTCCCTTTTTGAGGATTATGAAGATGCTTTTGACGACCGGCTTGATTTAATTGAACCACTGGAAACCAACAGCGGGTATAAAAATTTTTACCTGGCCGAGCTATACCTTCAGCGTGCCTTTGTAAACCTGAAAATGGGTTATGAATGGACCTCCGCCTGGGATTTTCGCCGGGCCTACAAACTGATCGATACCAACACCAAAAAACACCCTGATTTTCTCCCTAACTACAAATCCATGGGACTCCTTCATGTAATGATCGGCTCAGTTCCGGAGCGGCACCAATGGCTGATCGGCTTGCTGGGCATGCAGGGTTCGGTCAAACAAGGCCTTTCCGAAATTGAAAAAATGGCTGAATCGGACCACTTCTTCAGCAAGGAAGCCCAGGTAGTTAGCTACCTGCTCGAAGCATACCTACTCAACCATGGTGATGAGGCTGTTAAAGACTTCTCAGTCATGTACGCCAATAATCAGAAGAATTTGCTTTTCGGCTACCTGTACATGTCCCTGCTTATTAAAAACAGTCAAAGCCAAACGGCCCTGGACACCTATCAAAACCTCAAAAAACTAAAGGAAGGCTACCTTGAATTTAACTTTCTGAACTACCTGGCCGGAGAAATACACCTCCAGAAAGGCGACTATGAGTTAGCTGAAACCTATTTCTCTGAATTCATTAAAAACACCAAAGGGAGAAACTTCACCAAGGACGCACAATACAAACTATTCCTGGCTTACTGGCTGAACGACAAAGAGAGCAAGGCTATAGCCGCTCATTTAAAAGCACAGCAAACCGGCCAAACCAAGGTTGAAGCAGACAAACATGCCTCAAAAAGCCTGGGGCAGCCCCAATTCCCGAACAAAACTATTATGAAAATAAGGCTGCTGACAGATGGCGGTTTTTATGAAGCAGCAAAAACTCTGGCAGCCAAAGACTATACTTTCTCTTCCAAAAAGGATAAGGTTGAATTCACCTACAGAAAGGCCCGCCTACTACATAAGACCGGCGATACGGAAGATGCTATTAAATTGTATGCTGCAACGATCAATGAAACTTCGGGGGAAACCTGGTATTTTGCCCCGAATTCCTGCCTGCAACTAGGGTACATTTACCATCAAATGGGAGACATTTCTCTGGCCAAACACTATTTCAATGAAGTATTAGGTTACAAAAACCATGAGTACAAAGCAAGCCTGGACAACAAAGCCAAGGCAGCCCTGGCAGGCTATGAAGAACAATAGCCGTTTAAGTGCTTAACATCATTAAAGCTCTCTATCAAAAACATCTCACCTGTATAAACCAGCTTATACATACATAAATTGGAATGTGAGAACAAGTCCATGCAATGGAGCGGATAATTGAGCATCTGGCAAAGCAATACACGCATAGCCCGGCCATGCATGCAGATCAGCACATGTTCCTCGTCCTTTTGCGATAATATTACCTCAAGGGCTTCTTTTTGTCTGTCATACACATCCTGGGGGCTCTCGCCTCCCTCTATGCGCAAAGTAATGTTGCCACTCTGCCACTGATAGATCACATCATGGTAGTAGGCATCCTCTTCCGGAGTAATTTCTATACCTTCACGGGTACCCCAGTTAATCTCATTCAAACCACTAAGCGCCTGATGGGGAATACCTTTTTCGATGAACTTTTCCACCGACTGGATACTCCTTTGGAGGGTGGAAGTGTAAACTTTATCAAAAGGGATATCCTGAAAAGATTTGTAAAAACTTTCAGCCTGTTTCTTACCGGTATCATTCAACGGCGCATCAATACCGCTACCCTGAACTATTTTTTTCAGGTTATAATCGGTCTGTCCGTGCCGTATCAAATATATTTTTTTGCTTTTCAATTTTGTCTGTATTTTTGGCCTGCAAAAATAACCTTTTTTACCAATTAGCATGATCAATCCGGAGTTAACCCTCGATGACATCAATAAAATGAACAAGAACACCATGATGGAGCATCTTGGCATTGAATTTACAGGGATAGGCCCGGACTACATAACCGCAAAAATGCCGGTGGACAGCAGGCACCATCAACCTTACGGTTTGCTTCATGGCGGCGCCAGTGTTGCCCTGGCCGAAACCCTGGGAAGTGTGGCGGCACACTGCTCGATAGACACTTCCAAATATTTTTGTGTAGGGCTTGAAATCAACGCCAATCATCTAAAAGGAGTTCGATCAGGTTATGTTTTTGGAAAATCAACCCCCATACACATCGGTAAGTCAACACAGGTGTGGGAAATAAGGATTACCAACGAACAGGATGAACTGGTTTGCGTTAGCAGAATAACGATGGCAGTTCTGGAACAAAAAAAATAGAAATTTGACAATCTCAGAAGAAATAAAGATCCAACCCATAGCGCAAGTCATTAACAATGCTGTCGCTTTTGGAAAAAAGGAAGGTGGAGCAGTGGCAGTTTGGAGAATTCCCGGGGAGGATGACATTCAACTGATCGTTGATTTCTCAGCAGAGTTAAAACCTACTTCCGACCCACTGGAGACGAAAGCATCCGGTTTTGTATTTGCACCGTTTGAAACTTCAAGTGATGCTTATCTGGTAAAAGCCGACCTGCATATCAACCTCGGAAGCCATAAGATAACCACACGACCCGACTATAACGTCAGTACAAAAACAGAAAAATTCCTCAACTTTCTGGAAAAGGAAAAGGCTACCAAAGCGGTAGCTTCTGACATCAAAATATCTGACACCACGGGTGATAAGGATAAGTTTATTCAATTAGTAAGTACCTCCGTTAAAGCCATACAAGAGGGCAAATTCCAAAAGGTGGTGCCCTCAAGAAAGAAAGAAATCACATTTGACCGTCCTCTGAATGTGGGCGACAATTTTTTAAGACTGGCCAAAGCATACCCATCTGCTTTTATTTCCCTGGTGTTTGTACCTCAGGCAGGTGTCTGGATGGGGGCCACACCGGAATTGCTGATCAGCGTTAAAGACAATGTTTTCAAAAGTGTGGCACTGGCAGGAACTCAAAAATATGAAGAAGGCACCTCTCTGTCCAATGTAGCATGGACCCAGAAAGAAATTGAAGAGCAGGCATTGGTTGGCAGGTATATTATTAATTGCTTCAAAAAGATCAGGCTGAGGGAGTTCGAAGAGCTGGGACCGAAAACAGTAGTAGCCGGAAATCTGCTACACCTGAAAACAGAATACAAAGTAGATATGGTAGCCACAAACTTTCCTGACCTTGGGGAGATTATGCTGAAGCTGCTCCACCCTACTTCTGCCATTTGCGGCATGCCTCTGGAACCGGCCCGGGAATTCCTGATCAAGCATGAACACTACGACAGGAAGTACTTTGCAGGCTATCTGGGCCCGGCCAACTTCGATGGCAGCACGCAGCTTTATGTAAACCTGAGATGCATGCATATTGAAGATAACAAGGCTACTGTATTTGCCGGTGCCGGCGTTACAGAAGATTCCCAGCCTGAAAAAGAATGGACGGAGACAGAAATTAAAATGAATACTTTGCTAAACATCATCAGATAATTGAACCTGCAACCGATCTACAATATCGCCGAAATCTGTAGCAAGCACGGGATCAGCCAGGCCGTATTGTCACCAGGCTCCCGGTGTGCCCCTATTACACTTGCATTTACGCGGCACCCGAAGATAAACTGCCGCACCATTACAGACGAAAGGGTAGCCGCATTTATAGGGATGGGTATTGCCCAACAGTTGAAAAAGCCCACCGTACTGGTCTGCACTTCAGGGTCAGCCGCCTATAACTATGCTCCTGCCGTTGCTGAGGCCTTTTTCCAGCGTATACCGCTACTGGTAATCACCGCAGACAGGCCACCGGAATGGATAGATCAGCTCGATGGCCAGACCATCAGGCAACCTGAGCTATACGGCAAGCACATTAAAAAAAGTTACAACCTCCCCGTAGACCTTGACCACGCTGATGCTCAATGGCATGCACAACGCCTGATATCAGAAGCCATAAATACTGCCGAAGAATTTCCGGCCGGGCCTGTACACATCAATGTGCCTTTAAGGGAGCCTTTTTATCCGAAAGACAATGCCGAGATCAGGTTTGATGAAAATATTAAAACCATTGCCGAAACCAGCTCAACCAAAGACCTGAGCAGCAGGGAATGGGAAACCTTAACGGAGAAATGGAAAAAATTTAACCGGATCCTCATCATTGGCGGTCAGAATAACGTCGACACCAGACTTACTGCTCCACTCAGCAGGATCATTAAAGAGCAGAAAATCCCTGTGGTTGGAGATATTATTTCCAACCTGCACCCTGTAGAAGATCTGATCAGGCATGCCGACCTGTTTTTGGGTCAGGATAAAAATGGTCTTCACGAAAGCCTGCAACCGGAATTAATGGTAACCTTTGGCAACTCAACCATTTCAAAAAATGTGAAGTTGCTACTGAGAAAATATCAGCCCCAGGAACACTGGCACATCCAGGCCGGCGGATATGTAGCAGACACTTTCAAATCCCTTACCAGGGTGATAAGAATAGAACCTGAGACTTTTTTCAAAAAAGTAGCAGAAATTGAGCTGCCACCAACTTTTGACAACCAGAAGCAGGAGAATTACTACCATATCTGGCAAATTGAGGAAAGAAAATCGTCACGGTTGCTACAGACCTTTTTTCCGCAGGAGCCTTTCGGTGAATTTGAATTTATCAGGGAAGTCATCAATGCCCTTCCTGATCACTCCAACTTACACCTGGCCAACAGCATGGCCGTACGGTATGCCAACTTCTGCGGACTCCAAAACCCTACCGTTGAGGTATTTGCCAACAGGGGCACCAGTGGCATAGATGGCAGCAACAGCACCACCGTAGGCCATTGCCTTACTTCCGAAAGACTCAACACACTGGTAACCGGTGACCTGGCTTTCTTCTACGACAGAAATGCATTCTGGCACAACTACGATATGAAAAACCTTCGGATCGTACTGGTAAACAACCATGCAGGAGGTATATTCAGGATCATCAATGGCCCGGACAAACTACCGGAGCTTGAAGAATATTTTGAAACCAGACAGAAGCTCACCGCGCGTTTGACTGCGGAAGAATTCGGATTTGAATACCTCCACTGCAACAAAAGGAGCAAGCTGACGAATTACCTGAAAGAGTTCTTTGAAGATAGCGACAGGCCAAAGATACTGGAACTTGAAACCTCAAGTGAGGAAAATACTGCAACACTAAAAGCTTTTAAAAACACATTTAGAGATATTAAATAGATAAAACCTAAAACTATGGCAGAAAAGAGAAAATGGGAAACCATTAAATCATTTAACGACATAAAATTTGAGTTCTTTGAAGGTATCGCAAAGATCACCATCAACAGGCCGGAAGTTTATAACGCATTTCGCCCCGAGACAAATATAGAAATGTTGGAAGCCATGGATATCTGCAGAGAAAGACAAGATATCAACGTGGTAGTCCTCACCGGAGAAGGCGACAAAGCATTTTGCTCCGGAGGTGACCAAAACGTAAAAGGCAGCGGTGGCTATATCGGTGAAGATGGAGTGCCAAGACTCAATGTACTTGACCTTCACAAGCGCATCCGTGAGCTGCCTAAGCCGGTTATTGCCATGGTTAACGGATATGCCATCGGTGGTGGCCATGTGCTGCACGTAGTATGCGACCTCACTATCGCCTCCGAAAATGCAATATTCGGGCAAACAGGCCCTAAAGTAGGAAGCTTTGATGCAGGTTTCGGCTCATCATACCTGGCAAGGCACGTGGGGCAGAAAAAAGCAAGAGAGATTTGGTTCCTTTGCAAGCAATACACCGCTGCAGAAGCTGAGACCATGGGTATGGTTAACAAAGTAGTGCCTTTGGAAAGCCTTGAAGATGAGACCGTTGAATGGTGCAAGATCATGATGCAAAGAAGCCCAATGGCCCTGAGAATGATTAAAAGAGGACTTAATGCCGAACTCGATGGACAAAGAGGACTCATGGAGTTTGCCGGGGATGCAACACTCATGTTCTACCTGATGGAAGAAGCACAGGAAGGGAAAAACGCATTCCTCGAAAAGCGCGACCCTGACTTCAAGAAGTTCCCTAAGTTCCCTTGATAAAACTATGTTGCCACTGGAACATTTTTAGGTATATGGCAGCCTGTTAATTTTGTAGTTTAGGTAGCATGAAAAGAATCTTATTCGCAGTATTTGCTATCACTCAATTAATAGGCTGTCAAACAACAAAGCAGGCAGCACAAACCCCTTCCGACACCACAAAGGAAGAAAAAAAAGAAATTAAGCCCTACGACAAGATTGTCACTAAAAATACAATCTCTGACGAAGGGCTTTTTTTAATACATCAAAATGACGACAAAGTATATTACGAAATACCCGACACCCTTCTGGGCAGGGATATGCTGCTCATAAGCAGAATTTCAAAAATAGCACCCAACTTCAGCGGCGGGTATATTAATGCCGGCACAAAAACAGGCGAGCAGGTTGTAAGGTGGCACAAGAAAAACAATAACATACTTCTAAAATCCGTCTCCTACAATGCAGTAGCCAGCGATTCACTTCCCATCTATCAGTCGGTAGAATCAAACAACTACGCCCCTACACTCAAAAGCTTTAAGATCAAGGCATTTTCCGCCGACTCATCTTCTGTGGTTATTGATGTCACCGATCTTTTCACTACCGATATCCCGAGCCTGAGCGCTATGTCATCAGAAATGCGCAAAGAATACAAAATCAAAAAACTTGACACAGAAAGATCATTCATAGAAAGCGCCAAAAGCTTCCCGCTCAATATTGAGGTAAAGCATGAAATGACCTATGTTGCCGATGAGCCCCCTTCATACACGGAAACCGGCACCATCAGCATGATCATGAGCCAGTCTATGGTACTGCTCCCGAAAACGCCCATGATGGGGCGACTGTATGACGAACGGGTAGGCTGGTTCACGGTCAGTCAGATAGATTATGGATCAGAAGCACTCAAAGCAGACTCCAAAAGCTTCATCAGGCGCTGGAGGCTGGAGCCTAAAGACCCGGCAGCTTACGCCCGCGGCGAATTGGTAGAGCCAGTAAAACCTATTGTTTACTACCTTGACCCTGCAACACCAGTGAAATGGAGAAAATACTTTAAAATGGGCATCGAAGACTGGCAGAAGGCCTTCGAAACAGCAGGGTTCAAAAATGCCATCATTGCCAAAGACCCTCCTACTCCATGGGAAGACCCGGACTTTAGCCCGGAAGATGTGCGTTATTCCATTGTACGTTATGTAGCAAGCACCACAAGAAATGCCATAGGGCCCAGCGTCTCCGACCCACGGTCAGGCGAGATCATCGAAAGCGACATCATCTGGTATCATAACCACCTGAGATCGTACAGAAACAGGTATTTGCTGGAAACAGGTGCTGCCAATCCCAAAGCCCGTACTTTGGACACTCCAGAGGAGGAAATCGGCGAAATGATGAGGATGGTAATAGCTCACGAAGTAGGACATGCACTAGGCTTGCCTCACAACATGAAAGCCAGTGCCGCCTACCCAACGGACTCGCTAAGGTCGGGAGCTTTCACCCAAAAGTACGGCATTGCAGCCACTATCATGGATTATGCCAGGTACAACTACGTGGCCCAACCCGGTGACGAAAACATCAGGTTTATACGCCAGATCGGCCCTTACGATCATTACGCGATAAACTGGGGCTACAGGGTAATTCCCGAAGCCAAATCATCCTCCCGGGAAAAGCCTGTCCTTGATCAATGGATAAAAGAAAAATCTGGTGACCCGAAATACCTGTTTGGCAGTGGCTACGGTGATTTTGATCCCACCTCACAAACGGAAGGCATCGGTGCAGACCAGGTCAAGGCCAGCAGCTACGGTCTGTCTAACCTGAAAATTGTGGCCGCAAACCTTATCGACTGGACCACCGAAGACAATGAGAATTATGATGACCTGGAAGAGTTATATGGGGAATTGACCGGGGTTTGGAGCAGGTATATCGGCCATGTTACTGCCAATATCGGAGGTGTGGTGGAAACCCTCAAAACCCATGACCAACCAGGTGTGGTTTATCAGAGCGTACCAAAAAGGGACCAGGAAAGGGCGATGAACTTTCTGCTTAACGAAGCTTTCAAAACCCCTGACTGGCTTATCAGAGAAGATATCCTGAGGAGAATAGAACATGCCGGCGCAATAGAAAGAATAAGAAGTTTGCAGGTAAGGCACCTGAACGACCTGCTAAGCTTCGAAACCATCCAAAGGCTTATTGAGGCAGAAGCCTTTCTTGGCACTGATACCTATACCGCAATCAATATGATGGACGATCTTCAAAACGGGTTGTGGAGTGAACTTAGAAATAATAAACCTATCGACGTTTACCGGAGAACCCTTCAAAAGGCCTACGTGGAGCGGCTTGAATATTTGATGACATCAGAACAACGCGCCGTGCCAGAGCGTTGGAGAAGATATATGCAACGTGTAGAGGTGAATGTTGATCAGTCAGACATCAGATCCCTTGCCAGAGCAAAGCTAACAGAACTTAAAAGCAGGATCAGAAGATCAAGGATTAGTGATAAAATGACAACCTATCACCTGAATGATATGGTGGCTCGCATTGATCAGATATTGGACCCTAAACCATAAGGCGATGTTCGAAAAAAGAGAAATATACAGAGCCATAGGCGAACTGGCCTATGCTATAGCCAAGGCTGGTGACGGCCTCCGGCTTGAAGAAAAGAAGGCATTCATGGAAATTGCCGAGGAAGAGCTTAAGTTTGAGGCATGGGCAGCAGAAAGCCGCTTTGAAATACTTGACGAAAAGGTACACCCCAGCCTGGAGCATGCCTACAATGAAGCCCTTCATGAGTTTAAGCTGTATAAAGAGCACCTGACTCCCGAGCTGAAAGAAAAAACAATTAAAGTCTTGAAGAAAGTGGCCGAAGCCTGTAAAAAATCAGAAATTAAGGACTTCATTATCGATAGATTAGAACACGATCTAAAAGCACTTTAAACAAAATGGAACCCGTACTTCAAATCAACGGTAAGATTATGGACTGGCATAAGCCGGATCAGTTTAAGCCGTCAAATGCATTTGAAAGAAGTACCGTGGAGTTTATTCAGCAATGGCTTTCAGGCAAAAGTAGTTTTAATATCCATACCTCGGGGTCAACCGGAAAACCCAAGTCTATTAGTATCACCCGGCAGCAGATGGAAACCAGCGCCCGCTTAACCATCCATGCGCTGCAACTAAAACCTGCCCAGACGGCTTTGGTGTGTCTGGATACAGGTTACATAGCCGGCAAAATGATGCTGGTCCGGGCATTGATCCACCGCATGAATATCATAGCCGTAAACCCCGCGGCTAATCCACTGGAAGGCATCAGTCATTCACCGGACTTTACCGCTGTAGTGCCTCTCCAGCTCGAGGAGATGCTCAAACATAAGCAGGCAGTAGAGCACCTCAATAAAATGAGTGCCATAATAGTTGGAGGTGCCCCGGTAAGCACCGTACTGGAAAGAAAGCTTCAACAAATTTCCGCCCCGGTTTATGCCACCTACGGTATGACAGAAACAGTCTCTCACATAGCCTTGAAAAAGCTTAACGGTCCGGAAAGATCAGACACATTCACCGCATTTGATGAAGTGAAACTAGACCTCGATGCCAGAGGTTGCCTTACCATCCAGTCAGCGCTAACCAATCATGAAATGTTGGTAACAAACGACCGGGTAAACCTGATAGATGACCACCATTTTGAGTGGTTGGGACGAGCAGATAACACCATTAACAGTGGAGGTGTAAAAATACAAAGTGAAAAAGTAGAAAAAGTTGTGGCGCAAATATTGGATGAGCTGGCTCTCTCAAACAGATTTTTTGTGGCAGGGTTACCGGATGAAAAGCTTGGCAAGAAGGTATGCCTGATCATTGAAGCGGAAAGTATTCAAAGGGATCAGGAAGAGATAGCTGTCAGGTTGCAGGAAAAATTAGATAAATATGAAGTCCCCAAAAGCATCCTGGGCATATCCCGGTTTTCAGAAACCCCCACGGGAAAGATCAACAGAGGAGAAACCTTAAAACACCTTACCCTCACGAACAAAGCATAGGTAATTTTATACCTTTGTTAGTCTCAATTATGAATTCTTCTCCAATTCTGCGTTTCCAGAGCTGTTAAATAAAAAACGCTCCATCTCATAGCTGAAATGGAGCGCTTTTAATATGATTATTTCTATTGGTTATTAGAATTTGTAAGATAAGCCTACTTCTAAGCCAGATAATGAACTACCGGAAACTTCTGCATTGGCAGCCCAATTCGGGTGAAAATACCATCTGGCACCTGCCTGAACTCCGATGAATGCTCTTGATTCTTCAAGATCGAAATCATCATTACCACTATAGTTGTCACTCCAGATAGTATAACCGACAGACAAACCACCATAAAGATCCAATTCTCCGGGTAAACCATCGATATGGTTTCCAAAATGGTAGTCACCTCTAAAGCTTATATTAGTAACAGAGTAGCGAACTTTATAACTATTTCCAAAAAAACCATAACGGTCGCTATAGCTTCGGTAACTTATTCTTGGTCCGATTGTGATTTTGTCAGTAATTCCGAAATCCATACCAAAATAAACAGGAACTCCATACGCTGAGGCCCCTAAGCCAAAATTAATCTGTTTCATACCAGGGTCTGGTCCAAACCCTTGAGCTTTTGCAAAAAAGCCTACGCCAGACAATAAGGCAAGCAATAAACATTTCTTTAATATACTGTCCATGAATTTAATTGATTTTAGTTGTTGTCAAATTTCAATTTTTTTGTCCATTAATTCAAACTTAATTTGCCAAAGAAACGGATTATAACACATAGATTCGTTAAAACCTGCATTTTAGGCAAACAATACAGCCCTTCAACAGACGAATTGCATAAAAGAAAAGACAAAATAAACCGTAAAAGGTTACCGCTTTTACTTCTTACTTTCTTTCAACCTTATAATTTCCTTTTGCAAATCAAGTACAATTGAAGCCAACTGCTCTGTGGAAACTTCTTTGCTGTCGTCGGCATCCGGGAACTGGACACTGATATATGCCTTGCTGGCCCACACCTCCAGTACATCTTCTATACCGATCTGGAACGGGGCATACTGCCGGTTATCAGATACCAAAAACAGCTTTCCATTGTCGTTTATGTAGTTAAAAACCCTTTTGTAAACAATGCCCTCAGATTTTGTTACCAAAATATAGGTTTTACCATTTTTGATATCCCTTACGTCATCAATATACTCTCCTATAATAATAGTACCCGGCAGGATCGGAAGCATGGAATCACCGGAAATCTCAAAGGCCCGGTAGGTAGCGTTGCCGGGCAGGATTGGAAGTTTAAATTTAGGAAGCTCCTGAATATACTCAGGATCGGCATAGCCGTTAAGATATCCCGCAGCAGCTTTTTGCGGAACCAGTTCTATATTCTCTCTCTGATGTTCGTCTACAGTAATCGCCAGCACCTCTTTTCCCCTTTTAAATTTACTTACGTTCAACTCTTCTTCAGACAGCCGGCTCACGTCTTTATTGATAAGGATATCTACCGAAGTCCCGAAAACATTAGCCATCCGTATAAGATTGCTTATCCTGGGATCGGCCCTCCCCTCTTCGTATGCACCGACCAATGATCTTTTTATATCTATTCTTTCAGCAAACTGTTCCTGGGTCAAACCTAACTTCTTCCTCAGGTATTTGATATTTTCACTGATAAGACTCATATCTGGATTTAATTATTGAATATTAAAATAGGGTCTTTGCGTTTATGCCTCGCTGCTAAATTATATAAATGCGAATGATAATAACTATCCCCTTCCTCAATAAATCTTACTTCATGCTCAATCGTGCTTACCACCTCCCTCAACGTTGATCCTGACTCGGCCAGCAGATAACCATAAAGGCGCGGTTGTGAAGAAGAAGTAACAAAAAATTTGATCTGACATCTTCCTGATTTCAGTCTTTTGCTGTACAGTTTCAATTTGTAATCTCGTTCCATATCACTCGTTTACTAATTTATTTAGTAATAATAAAGAGTTTTAAAATACAAACCAAATACATTTACTAAATATTTTAGCCAACCGATCTATGAAAAACTTTTTACCTGATCTTTGCCCTGATAATTCTATCTGCTAAAATTCTTTTATAACTTCACACCGGGAATAATTTAACTATGGAAGACAGCTACAAACACAGGGGCATGAGGCGCTCTCTGCTCAAAATATTAAGAGGCAAAGGGATAACTAATGAAGCGGTACTGGCAGCGATAGGGAAAGTACCCAGGCATTTCTTTTTTGACAATGCATTACTGGAACACGCCTATCAGGACAAAGCCTTTCCTATCGGAGAAGGCCAGACCATTTCCCAACCTTATACTGTAGCCTTCCAGTCAGAAAAACTCAATGTAAAAGAGGGTTGCAAAGTACTGGAAATAGGTACCGGAAGCGGCTATCAGGCATGCGTACTTCTCGAAATGGGAGCCAACGTATATACTATAGAGTATAACAAGGTCCTCTATGAGAGAACCCGTAAATTTCTCCCGCTTATGGGCTACAGGCCGCGCTTCTTCCAGGGAGATGGCTCCAAAGGACTCCCCCGCCATGCCCCATTTGATAGAATAATAGTCACAGCCGGTGCCCCATCAGTACCCGACAGTCTGATCAAGCAGTTGAATATTGGTGGCATCCTGATAATACCCGTAGGTGACAACGAAAGGCAAAAGATGCTAAGGATCACCCGGATAGATGAGAAAAAGCTAAAAAAAGAAGAGTTTGATTTCTTCAGCTTTGTACCTTTGAAAGGAGAAGAAGGCTGGGGACGGTGATTACAATTCTTAGTTCTCAGTTTACGATTCACAGTTACCACCTAACACCTGAACTATAAACTGAGAACTATGATCTGTAAATTATGAACTATAAACAGTGAACCGTAAACTACATTAACTTCAAACATCCATATATGTCCAAAAAACAAAAATTTGTCAGAGAGTCGTTTGTAACCATGACCGAATTTGTGCTACCCAACGACACCAATACCTTAAATAACCTTATGGGCGGAAAGCTTATGCACTGGATGGACATTGTTTCTGCCATAGCCGCTCAGAAGCACTCCAACCGGATAGTGGTTACCGCTTCCGTTGACAATGTATCGTTCGGCAAGCCTATCCAACTGGGCAATGTGGTTACCCTAAAAGCAAAGGTCACCCGTTCATTCAATTCATCTATGGAGGTACATATCCAGGTAGAAGCCGAGGATATCCCCGGCAATAAGAAATTTGCCAGCAACAGCGCCTTTTTCACCTTTGTTGCCGTTGACCAGTCTGGCAAACCCATAGACGTACCGGAAGCCATCCCTGAAACCGACGAGGAAAAGGAACTATATGCCGGAGCATTGAGAAGGAGACAATTAAGACTGGTACTTGCAGGAAGAATGAAGCCGGAAGAAGCCGTTGAGTTAAAATCAATATTCAAATTTGAGGAGAACAATGGGTGACAATAGTTTTCTAAAACATTTTATAACAGAGCCTGTATTTGTAATACCCGGGGAGGAATTGTCTGCCACAAAGGCTGCCCCAAAAGAAGAGAAGGTTGAAACTGTTGCAGAGGAAGCCACCGAGGTGTACGGCCAACCAGAGCCTGAGCAAAAACAAGTGAAAGAACTGGTATTTAAGGGCAGCAACAGCAGGCAGGTACTGGTTATAGTAGACCAGCCCGCAGAAGAGTTTATCAACGCTACGGATGAAGCCTTCCTGAGCAAAATCATTGGAGCTATTAAGCTTGACATCAATGACATAGCCATTGCCAACTTCCCTAAAAACGATGACCTGAACAAGGAAACGCTTTTGAAATTCAACGCCACCAGATACATAGTATTCGGTGTTGACGACAGCAAGTTGTTTAAAGACAATTTACCCCCTTACCAGATCATTGACATGGACAACGGCAAACAGGTGCTGAACTGCTCCTCGCTGGCAGCTATTGCGGGTGATGCTACACAGAAAAAGCTTCTTTGGACTGCACTGCAAAAGATGTTTCTATAATCTTACCCATATCAGGTTTTAATTATTTTATTTTAAAATAATATATGTTCTTCTA
>NZ_SMLW01000487.1 GCF_009711405.1 Fulvivirga kasyanovii
CAGTTACATGTTATGGGAGTATTGAATAAATATGCGTTTTTGGTAAAGCACAAAAGCTATTCGTCAGCCGGTCAGCGTACTTTTTTAGGCACTGATGAGTTTAGTACTACCATTGTCGGCGTGTCCGGTTTGGAAGAGGCCGTAGAGGTTACCAATGAGCTGATGCGACAAGGTATCCAACTGGTTGAGCTTTGTGGAGGATTTACAGAATCTGAAAAGAACCATATTAAGCAAATAGTAAAAGGCAGGATACCTGTAGGAGTAGTTAAGCTTGACGACGACGACCTGAAATTGTTGGAATAGAGATCAGTAAATAATTATTTAATAAAACCAACTTTAATTCACATGCGCCCCGAAAAAACTAACTATGATGTTATCTGTAAGAGAAATCAAAAAGAAGGATATCGGGCTGGTGCTGGATTACTGGCATAACCTGACTAAAGGCCAACTGGAAAGCATGGGCGCGGACATTAAAAAATTGCCTTCGCGACAGAAAATGTTTGAAATGCTGGCTTTGGATATGGCACTGCCCTTTGAACGCAAATCTTCCTATGCCTTAATATGGATAGCCAACCGGCATGAAGTGGGGCATTCTAATGTAAACAAGATCATTTATGGCAAAGAGGCTTATATGCACCTGCACCTCTGGCAACCGGAAAAGCGGCTGCAAGGAACGGGCACGGAGCTGGTGAGAATGTCGCTGCCTTATTTTTTTGAAAACCTAAAGCTCGAAACCCTCTTTTGTGAGCCGTATGCCCTGAACCCCGCCCCTAATAAAGTGCTTGAAAATGTAGGTTTCCAATTTGAAAAAGAATACACAACCACGCCGGGATATATTAACTTTGAACAGCCGGTAAGGAGATGGAAGCTGACCAAAGAGCGGTATAGAAAGCTAATCCTGCAGGCCTGATTATTTGTATGGTATTGAGTTGAAGAGGCCGCTCACTACTCAATACCAGCTACTTACTACTAAATCAAAAATTATGGCATCAGCCTTTGGACATGCACTTGTTGCAGCCAGCATGGGTACAGCATACCCTTCGAAGTTTAAAAACGCAAAGTTTTTCATATTGGGAGCGGCCTGCTCTATTTTACCCGATGCCGATGTGATCAGCTTTAAATTTGGCATTCCCTATGAGGCATTCTGGGGCCATCGGGGTTTTACCCATTCGTTTGTATTTGCGCTGATTACGGGCATAGTAATTACGGCACTGTTTTACCGGCGTGATTTGAATTGGAAAAAAGCACTGGCTTACGTATCTTATTTCTTCTTATGCACTGCTTCACACAGCATTCTGGATGCCCTGACCAGTGGAGGATTGGGAGTTGCATTTTTTTCGCCCTTTGATAATTCCAGGTATTTTTTCCCCTGGCGGCCGATAAAAGTTTCTCCTATTGGCGTTGCCAATTTCTTTAGTGAATGGGGTAAAAAAGTATTGCTTTCTGAGGCTGTGTGGATCGGGTTACCATGTATTATATTTGTGTTATTAACCCGTATAAAACTCAACGCATTTAACCAACCTAACCATTAAACATCATGAACTGAAACAACTATCAATAAACTACAACAATTATGAAATTACTATTGGAGCATGATAAGGCAGACCTCCGGTTCAATGAAGAAACAAACTCAATAGAGTTGATCTGGAAGAAATATCAGGACGATGCCACCTATCGTTTAATGTTTACCAAAGGTGTGGAGTTTTTAAAAGAGTATGGTGCTACAGGCTGGTTGTCTGATATCAGAAAAGAAGGTATCGTTGGGCCGGCCACATCTTCCTGGATGCAAAAAGAAATACTGCCTAAGGCCATCTCATATGGTTTGAAGAGGGTGGCCATAGTAATGGACGCAGATGTATTCAAGGAATTTTATGTAAAAAATATTGAGAGAAATGCGGCTCAGGGTATTATGAAGTACTTCGATGCTGTTGAGGATGCCCACGAGTGGCTGAAATCAACAAAGGTAAGTCAATCCTGATTTTACACTGAAGTTATAGATTTAAGAGGTTGGTTCGGAGTCTGCGGGACTTTGATCCAACCTCTTTTTTGTTACCTGTCATGGGAATGTGAAACTTACCATGGAAAATCAGTAAACCGCGCTTATTGTTATATTATACGAGTTTGCCAACTGCTTAGCCTATTGCTATTAACAACTGTCTGTCAGCAAAGAGGAGAGTCTCCCCGGAAATTCAGCCTGGATCCCTGTCATTAACTATTGCCAAACATCCTTTTCCTGTGCCATGTTATCAAACTGTCTGTTAGTTTTAAAGATCATTAATGGTATATTAGACTTTGGACGGAGGGGCATTGTGTTTGACTGTATCTAAACCATAATTACCAGTGCATGTTCAGTAATAAAATATACCAGGAAGTGTTTCGCTCAGGCCCTGATGCTATTATTGTTGTTAATAGTGAAGGTCAGGTAATAATGACCAACGACCGTGTGAAGGAAGTTTTCGGATATGAGAAAGGTGAGCTCAAGGGGCAAATGATAGAAGTGCTGGTGCCCGGCCGTTTTAAGCAATCGCATATCCACTATAGGAATAGCTATCACCAGGAGCCGGTAGTACGCCAGATGGGAAGCGGCAGGGAGCTTCTGGCGAGGAGAAAGGATGGCAGCGAGTTTTTTGTGGAGATCAGTTTAAGTCCTGTAGACGTTGATAATGAGAAGCTGGTACTGGCGGCTATACGTGATGTAACCGAAAAAATAATGATCAATCAAAAGTTGCAGCATTCTCTCGATACAATTGAGAAGAAAAATAAAGAGCTGGAGCAGTTTGCTTATGTGGCTTCGCATGACCTGCAAGAGCCTTTACATACCATCATGAGCCTGGTACGGCTGCTGTCCCTGGAGTATAAAGATCGGCTGGATGAGCATGCAAAGGAGTATATCCGGCTTATGTCTCAGACTTCCGAACGGATGAAAGCATTGATCAAAGACCTGCTGGATTACTCTAGGGTAGGGCAGGCGCTAAACCGGGAAGAGGTTGATTGTGATCAGTTAGTTGATTCCGTACTCAATGATATGTCGGCCCTGATCCGGAATAGTAGCGCCCACATTGAGGTAAGCAAGCTTCCCGTGCTGAATACATATGCCACGGAGCTGAGGCAGTTGTTTCAGAACCTGATATCAAACGCCATTAAATTTCAAAAACCGGGAGTCAGGCCGCAAATTGAGATCAAAGCGGTGCCCGAAGACAATATGTGGCAGTTTTCAGTTTCGGACAATGGTATAGGGATCGCAGAGGAAGACCAGGAGAAAGTATTCAGGATCTTTACAAGATTGCATTCGCGGAAAGAGTATGATGGTACAGGTATAGGGCTGGCGCAATGCCAGAAAATAGTGGACGCGCTTGGCGGCCGCATATGGGTAGAGTCAAAACCAGGAGAAGGCAGTACTTTTTATTTTACTATTCCCGAAAACAAAGCTTGAAGCTATGAAATGGATCTCTGACAAGAAAGCAACATACATATTAGTAGCTATTCTAAGCCTTGTTATCGTTTTTCACATGCTCATTCTGCTAGGCCTGGTGCCTTTTGAAATCGTGTGGGGAGGCAGGCTCAAAAATGCTTCAGAAATGGTCATTTTCGAGTTGATTTCCATAGCTATTAATATCGCTATGCTGACCGTGGTGTGCATCCACGGAGGTATTATCAAAACTAACGTCAAGCATGGTCTGCTCAAGGGCTTTTTATGGATCATGTTCTTTCTTTTCCTGCTTAATACTATTGGCAATATTGCCTCCAACAACATTTATGAAAAGATGATCTTCACACCACTTACATTACTGCTGGCTGTTTTAAGCCTGAGGCTGGCAGTAAGTAAAAAATAACTACGTGACATCCTGTTCAATGCTATTGAGTTAAGCACGGATTAGATTTATGCATGGTATCGATTAAGTGAATTTAAAACGCACATGTTTACCTCCATATGCCTGCATGTGTGCTACAAATGGGTTGTATATTCCATGGCATTCCTATGACACGTACTTGCTTTTCGTTTTTCTATAAATATTATGTCTTTACAGGACACTATACTGTCTTGTTATAAATTAATTACGAATCCCCTCTGCAGCGAGTATCCCGTAGAGATAAAATATTTGTAGGATAGCCATTTAAATCAAATTGTCCTGTAGGAATAAAACAAGCGGAGGCCTAACCAAATAGGATTGTTATCACGTTTATGGGGGCAAAGCCAACTTCATCTATGGGCAGCAACCTGATACAATACGAGCGCAAGTCCAGCCTTAAAAAGGCGCTATCTATCAGCAAAAGGTGTAGCCTTTTGTCAGAGCCGAACCCCTTCAAAAGTCCTGAAAGGATGGAGTCACTACTCCCGTGACTGAGCTTTATCATGTTTTGATATGAACCAGATCATAAAATAAGAGTGGAGCGTCTCTTAGTTTTGCTACAAACGTTAGGGCTTATGAATGTTGAGAAATTAATCAGGAAGTATAATGTGCCGGCTCCGAGGTATACCAGCTACCCTACAGTGCCGATGTGGGATCAGGAGGTTATAGGCGAACAGCACTGGCTGCATATTGTGAACAGGGCATTTAACGAAAGCAATCAGCAGAAAGGGATAAGTTTGTATATCCATCTCCCTTTTTGTGAAAGTCTTTGCACCTATTGCGGGTGCAATACGAGGATCACGAAGAACCATAAAGTAGAGGAAGGCTACATTGATGCAGTGCTTGCCGAGTGGCAAATGTACCTGAACCAATGGGATGAAAAGCCTGTGATCCGGGAGTTGCACCTTGGCGGGGGTACACCCACTTTTTTTAGCCCCGAGAACCTGAAACGCCTCATGGAAGGTATTTTGAAGTATGCTGAGGTACACCCGGCACACGAATTTGGCTTTGAAGGCCACCCTAACAACACCACGGAAGATCACCTGAAAGCACTTTACGATTATGGGTTCAGGAGGGTAAGCTTTGGCATTCAGGACCTTGACCCGAAAGTTCAGAAAGCAATCCATCGCATCCAGCCGTTTGAAAATGTGAAATTAGTAACAGAGGCGGCGAGGAAGATCGGGTACACTTCTGTAAATTTTGATCTGATTTACGGCCTGCCATTCCAGACAGTGGACAGTGTGGCTAATACCATAGACCGGGTAGGGGAGCTTATGCCGGAAAGGATAGCCTTCTATAGCTATGCGCATGTGCCCTGGATCAAGCCCGGGCAGAGAGGTTACTCTGAGGCTGACCTTCCGGATAACGAGAACAAGCGCAGGCTGTATGAGCTGGGAAAGGAAAAGCTTGCAAACCTTGGCTATAGCGATATTGGCATGGATCATTTTGCACTTCCCGCCGACGAACTGTTTAAGGCAGCAGAAAATGGCACCATGCACCGTAACTTTATGGGCTATACTATCTTTAACACCGATCTTTTGATCGGTCTGGGTACTTCTGCTATCAGTGATGCAAAGTATGGCTATATGCAGAATGAAAAGGTAGTGGAAAAGTACAAGGACAAGGTGCTGAACGGGGAGTTGGCCATGATTAAAAGCCATGCCATGACTGATGAAGATCTGCTGATTAAAAAGCACATCCTAAGCCTTCTTTGTACCGGTGAGGTTTATTTTGATTCTGAACTGCTGGAAGTTTTAGATAAGGATGCCCTGGATCAATTCCTTGTTATGCAAAAAGAAGGGCTGGTCACACTATCAGTCAGTAAGCTTCAGATCACCCCGATGGGGCGGGCCTTTATCAGGAATATAGCAATGGTGCTTGATGTAAGGCTTCGCAGGGCAAAGACAGGTTCAAGCCCTGTGTTTAGCAAGTCTATCTAATAGGATGTAGAGGGTTCAGGTGAGATTTCCGGAGAAATATTAATTTTTCGTCTCTGTGTTTGACAGCCGATTGTAAATGGCAATCGGCAAAAGCAGTTGGCAAACAGGGAAAGAATAAAAAGTAATAGGCACTTTTACTGATTTTCGGGGGTACGTTTCGCATTGTTCCTCTATTTGCTCCAAAGGTTTCAGGTGGCAATGCTATAAAAGGCTCAATACAGAAAAGTAGTGAAAAGTGCTTCCTCCCAGTACAAACAAGTGCCAGATCACATGGTTGTAGCGGATCTTTTCTTTCATGTAAAAGATGGTACCAACCGTATAGAACAGGCCTCCGATCAGTAAAAAGGCGAACCCCTGTAATGACATCATACTATAAAGGGTGTCGATGAAGATCATCCCGATCCAGCCCATGGATATATACAGCAGCGTTGACAATAGTTCTTTTTTGCCTGTGTAGAAGATCTTCATGATAGCGCCCAGTAAGGCACAAGCCCATACAGCAGCAAGTATGAACCATTGAGTGGAGCCGCTAAGCAGTATAAAACAAAAAGGAGTATAAGTACCTGCAATAAACAGGTATATCGACATATGGTCCAGCTTCCTGAACACTGATTTCAGTTTTTTGTCTTTGATGCTATGGTATATGGTAGATGCCAGATAGAGCACCACCATCATGCTGCCAAATATGGTGAAACTCAGAATGTGCGTTGTGGTACCTTCCCAATAAGCCAGTAATATCAGTATTACCAGTCCAGCCATAGCCAGGAGAGCGCCAACCCCATGGGTGATGGCATTGCCTATTTCCTGGTTTTCTTTATAAGTCGTTTCGTTTATCATCGATTATTTAACAACTACATAGGCTTTAGGTTTTGTGTCGCCGTAATTTAAACATCGAAAAAGGCTAAATATTGGCTACTTATTTCTGGTAATCAGTGATAAGTGTAAATAGTAAACTGTGGTAGTACATTCAGTTCGCGGTTCACCATTCTCACACTAATTGAACTTCCCTGATTAAGGTTGAGCGATTTTAATAAAAACTGCATTGTTGAAAATGCTAACCTATGTTATTTACCGTTTATCAATTTAAAACACCCCTATAATCCTCTCAAGGGGATAGTAGTGTCTTAGAAATATTCAAAATTCCAATTCTTTAACACTCCACCGGCTACCGACCAACCTCTTACCAACCACCGATCACTTCCGTCTCCGGTCTTCGGTCTCCCAGCCCTAGCCACCAAGCCAATCACCACTTCCCAGCGGATGTCTCTCGAATAGGACTCCGCGTCATAGGAACCACAAACTCCTACTCTTGATTGATAGAAGCCAGCTTATGCTGAAATATACCCGCAATGCTTCTTGCCCTGTGCTTGGCCTCTTCAGCTATATTTCCTGTAAAATGCTCATCTATCGTCTCCAGGAAAAGATTTAGCCAACGGTCAAAGTGCTTTTTGTCAACAGGAAGTGGTATATGTTTTAAGAAAGGATTCCCCCTATAGCTCATTTCACCAAGCAGTATGGTTGACCAGAAGTCATACATAATGGGGAGGTGCTTTTCCCAATTCACACCGGCAAAATCGTTGAAAACCGGGGCCAGCAACTCGTCTTCATTCACTTTAGCATAAAAGCTATCCACCATTTGCTTTATCTCTTCCCGGGATTGTATTTCTTTTTGCTCACTCATAATTCAAAAACCATTTGAAGGGACAAAGATAACCCATACCCTTGAACAGATTTATGATTACGATCATATCAGGTCTGTTTTTTCACTTTGCTCACTGTATCTTCCAGGATCATGTAGAGGCAGGGTACGATAAGCAGGATAATCGAAGTGGCGAATATGATGCCAAAACCAAGGGAAATAGCCATGGGTATCAGGTAGTACGCCTGCCGTGACGTTTCCATGATGATAGGGGTGAGCCCTCCGAAGGTAGTCAGTGTGGTGAGGATGATAGGTCGGAACCTTCTGATCCCCGCCTCATGAATGGCGTCAAAGGCAGATTGCTCCGAACGGCGCTTATTGGCATAGTCTATCATGATCAGTGAATCGTTTACCACCACCCCTGATAAGGCAATAACCCCCATCAGGCTGACCAGTGACAGATCATACCCCAGCAGGATATGACCTATTACAGCACCTACGGCACCAAAGGGTATGGCAATCATCACAATTAGTGGCTGGATATAGCTGCCAAAGGCCAAAGCCAACAGGGCATATATGATCATCATGGCCAGGGCAAAACCACCCCAGAGTGCCTGTGTAGACTCTCTCATCTCCGCCTGGCTACCCTGAAAGCTCCAGGTGATCCCGGGAAAGTCTGCCCTGAGCTGAGGCAGCACTTCCTGCTTAATGGATTCCAGCACCCGGGTTACGGCATTGGAAGGCTCCACATCCATTCCGACAGTCACCACCCGGCGGCCATCGCGGCGATTGATTGAAGTAAAGGCCTCCCGCTGGCTTACTTCCACCACATCCAGCAAAGGTACCTCAGTACCGTCTGGAGCGCGCACAAGAAAGCTCTCCAGGTTATGAATATCCTTTCTTTGCTCCAAAGGAAGCTTTACTCGTACTTCTATTTCATTGGTGCCGCGGAGTTGACGCATGGCCAGTGCTCCGAAGAATGCATCCCTTACCTGGCGTCCCACCTCTGACGGGGTAAGTCCCAGGTTGCGTCCTTCCGGGAGTAGTTTGAAGTCCAACTGGGTTTTGCCCTTGTTGTAGTTATCATTTACATCACGGGTGGTTTCAAAAGATTCGACACGTTCAAAAAAGGACTTACTGGCTTTTTCCAGCACCTCAATATCCGCATGGCTCAGGTCCACGCTGATGTCCTGCTGATACCCTCCCGGGCCTCTTTCTGCTTCAAATGTGATCTGGTCAACACCTTCTATGTCCCCGATTTCATCACGCCAGAGACTAATAACATCCCGTGCAGTCATTTCACGCTCGTCCGGGGGCTTCATCACAATCTCCACATCTATAAAATTTTGACCTCTGACATTGGTTTTAATGCCCTCGGCAGCCTCATGCAGGTTATGCTTTTCAAACATCCGGTAAGTTGATTCCGTGATCTCGTTGGCTACTTTGGCGGCCTGATCAGGAGTGGTGCTTACTGGCAGTGTAACACCCGCTTCAATTTCATCGGCAGAGACCTCCGGCATCATAATGATGCCCATATGGTCGCTGTAGCCATAGCCACCCACGATGAGTAGGAGAGTGAGGGCAGCGCTAAAAGTGATATACCTGTGGCGCAGGGACAGCTCCAGGAATGGGCGATAATACCGGTCTACAAAGTTGTCAAACCGTTTGGCAAAGGCCTGCTGCCATTTTTCGATGTACCGGGCTATTTTAAACGATTTTTTTGAGCCGCGTCCGAGATGGGCAGGAAGGATGTACAAGGCCTCAATCAGGGAAACCGCCAGAATGGTAATGACAACCGCAGGTAACGGCCACCAGAATTTGCCTGTGGTACCCGGAATAAAAAGCAGAGGTACAAAGGCAATTATTGTAGTGAGTATGCTGAAAAATACCGGTTTTGAAATGTCTTTGGTGGCGGTAATGGCGGCATCAAGATAATCCATACCCTGCTGGCGCAACTCGTAGATATTTTCACCTACCACCACCGCATCATCAACCACTATGCCCAGCACCACCAGGAACCCAAACATGGAGATCATGTTGATGCTCACTCCAACGACCGGTAAAAAAATAAGCCCGCCGATAAATGAGACCGTCATGCCCATCATCACCCAAAAGGCCAGGCGATATTCGAGAAACAAAGTGAGTATGACCAAAACGATGATCACCGCCAGTATGCCGTTTTCAGTCAGGAGCGAAAGCCGTTCTTCATAATCCTCAGCACGATTGCTGTCTATCCGGTATTTGACTCCCGGAGGCAGGGAAGCTTCAAAATCTTTGAGTATGGCCTGTACGGATTTTGCAATGTCCAGGGGAGACTGGTCGCCGATTCTGTAGATCTGTATTTCAACAGATGGTTGGCGATTGAACTGGGCATGAAAGCCTTCTTCCTCAAAACCATCAGTTATGGTGGCCAGGTCCGCCAGTTTTACAGTGGCTCCGGAAGGAGAGGTGATAATGTCAATGGTCCCGAATTCTTCCGACCACTGCTTGCGTTCTTTCATGCGAAGCAAAATCTCTCCGCTATTGGTTTCCACGGCGCCGGCGGGGATGTCCTCACTGGCCTGCTCTATAATGTCGGCCACCTCGCCGAGGGTAAGGTTATACTCCCTCAGTTTATGCCGGGGGATTTCCACGTGGGTTACATACCTGGGCACATTGCCAATTTCCACCTGGGTGATGCCCTCATTACTGAGCAACCTGTCGCGTAACCTTTCTGCCAGCTTTCGCAATGTCCATATATCGACGTTGCCATAGAGACCCAGCTCCATGACATCGCGCTGCCGGGCCTGGAGCTGAACCTCCGGTTGCTCTATATCCTCGGGAAAGGTCCTGATGCGGTTGACGGCCTGGTCAATATCCTGAAAGGCCTTCATGCGCTCAGTGCCTGCTACCAGCTCTATCAGTACCGTTCCTGAGCCTTCTTCGGCCGTTGAGGTAATCTCCTTGATGCCCTGTACACCTCTCACGGCCTCTTCAATGGGCAATAAAATGCCTTTTTCTACTTCTGCCGGGGCCGCTCCCGGATATACCACCCTGATCTCTACCATGTCGAGCTGGAATTGAGGGAACACTTCTTTCTGAATATTGAACATGGTCCAGATACCGCCGCCCAGCAGGATGATCATCAGCAGGTTGGCTGCAATGGGGTTGCGTGCCATATAACCAATAGCACCGGAGTGGTCTTTTTCAGGGGCATTATTTGAGTTTGATGTACCCATCAATGTGCGGAATGGTTTACTGAATCAGACAATGCGGCCTGCCCTGTACTATCACTTTTGTTGATGCGCAGCGGTGACCCGTTGGCTACCGTGGTCAGATTGGTGGTTACTATGCGGTCATTTTTAGTAAGGCCATCCGTGATATAGGCGTATCTGGCATCGTTGAGCAATATGTTCACTTCCCTGATCTGTAATTTGCCCTTTTCCATGACCCACACGGTTTCATTATTGCGGACATAATCCCGGTTAAGCCGGATCACATCTTCTATTTTATTGCCCGTTATCCGGGTTTCCATAAATGAACCGATCATAAGTCTGGGCTGGTTTGAAGAGTCTGCCTGATGGACGAGCGGATCACGGACGGCCACCAGCACCCGGGCAAGTCTGGTCTGATCGTCAAGCGCTCCTACCATTTTATAGAGGTTGCCGGTGCGGTACTCCCCCTCAGGCCAGGCGGAACGGTCGCGGACTTTTACCGTGGAGCCTTTCGAAAGGTTTGATTCGGGGAATGAGAGCCAGCGAAGCTGAGAAACAGGTACAGTCACTACTACCCAGTAGGTATTCATCCCCACGAGCCGGCCCAGGTTGTTGCCAGGAGCAACCTGAGAGCCTACATTTACATTTCTTTCCAGGATGTGGGCATCAAAAGGAGCCCGAATGGAAGCCCGCCGGAGATCCAGCCTCGCCTGGTCCACGGCGGCGCGTGCGGCTTTTACACGGGCTTTTATAGCGTTCAACTGCGGTTCCCGAAGCACCAGCGCCTCGTTTTCATCAGGCAGGCTGTCGCCTACAAGTTCATAGTCCATTCTGGCAATGTCCTGCCGTCCCATTTCTATGTGCAGGTCTGCGAGTGCCTGGCTGAGTTCGCTTTGCCTGAGCTGCAGGGCATTGCGATAGTCAGCAGGGTCTATTTGCAGCAGAAGCTCACCTTTGCGTACGAACCCGCCGGGAACAAAATTTTCGGAAAGCATCGTCACCTGACCACTCACCCGTGGGCTTAACATAATGTCTTTTGCCGGTTGTACGGTGCCCGTGGTTACGATTGTCGGGTGGAAATCTCCATATTCCGCTTCAGTGACATCCACCAGCATGGCCGTTTCCTTTGTAGCCCCTGATCTCACAGCTTCGGGTTCTGTAAAGAAAATAATAGCAGTAACAATCGCTCCTGCAAGCAATATTCCCAAACATATGATCAGTGTCTTCTTTTTACTCATTTTCGTTTTCAGCGTTAGTGGCCTCCCCGGATTCTCTTTCCGTTTCAAAACCTCCGGCCAATGCCCTGTACAAAGCGATCCTGAATTCCAGCAGGGTATATTTTGCAGCGATCAGATCCCTGCGCAATTGTTGCTCCTGGTCCATGGCCGTGAGCACATCCAGGTAATTGCTGAGGCCATTGAAGTATTCTGTTTGCAATTGCTCATAAGTTTTTTCAGCCAGGTCATGCTGCTCCTTTAGAACCTCAATCCGCTCTTTTTGTTTTACCTCCCGGATTAGCGCATCTTCTACTTCCCGAAAGGCTACGAGTACTGTCTGTCCGTACTCATAAAGCCTTTGGTTTTTAACGGCCTCGGAGCGGTCCACCTCTGCGCTAAGCCTGCCACCATAAAAAAGCGGTGCTACCAGGTTGCCTGCCAGCGATCTTGCCCAGTTTTGGAAAAGGTCATCGGCATTATTGGCCCTCATGGATGCTGTGGCAGTGAGCGACAACCTGGGATATTGACTGCTTATGGCCGAGGCGAGGTCGTTATCCGCAGCTTTCAGGAGGTTGTAAGCCCTTTGCACATCAGGCCGCCTGCGTACCAGCTCCATGGGAACTCCGGTTTGGGGTAGTGGTGGTGGCTCGGGCAGGTCATAATTTAAAATGTCGAAGTCACTCTGGGGCTGCCTGCCCAGCAGCACCGCAAGCTGATGTTTCAGGACTTCAAATTGCGACTCGGCAACAACTTTTTGCTCCCGGGTTGCCTCCAGCAGTTGCTGCTGGCGGAGAATATCCACACCACGAATAAGCCCGCTTCCGAAGCGTGCACGGATGAGTTTTACGATCTTTTCATTGGTTTCTACCTGCTCATTGACCAGTTGTAACTGGTTTTGAGCAGCTATGAGCTGGTACCAGGTAAGTACGATCTCTGCAGAGAGTGTGATGGCGGCACTTTGATAATCGGCATAAGAAGCCCTGGCCCTGTAGCGTTCAGCCTCTACCCGCGACCTGATGCGGCCCCAAAGGTCAACCTCGTAGGCAGCGTTTAGTCCGAAACGAATGTTTTCGCCTCCCACAAAATCAGGCTGGGGGCGGTTGATGGCGCTTTGCACGGTTGCCTCTATGTCAGGAAGCAGGAAGGATGACTCTCGGTCAGCTACTGCCCTTGCCGCCTGCAACTGCTGCCATACACTTTCCAGTTCGAAATTGGATGTAAGAGCGCTGTCCACCAGACTGTTTAACTTTGCATTTTCAAAAGAAGTCCACCATTTCTCCTGTATTTTCTGTTGTCCGAAATGAGAAAAGCTCTGAAGCGAATCTATAGGTAAATGGGTTTGTGATGTTTTAGGCGAGCACCCGGCAGACAGGATAAGAAGCAGGGAGGCTAACAGGAGCTTGACCGGTATCAGTATGTGGAGCCGCATAATACTGAGCGCAGGGTTTACACAGGTCCACCGGTTGGCGGAAATGTTGTGATTGGAACAGGTATATTGACCATTCGAATGATTGATATGGTTGTTATCAGAGCTTAGTATGCCGGTTAATTTTTATTATGCAAGTAGTTCA